>JAHDFW010000123.1 GCA_020627945.1 Cytophagales bacterium | reverse complement strand
AATTGGGAAGGTTTTGTTTCTTAACCAATACGGAATGTAATAATTATCCCTAAATTTGAATTTATTCTAAACGTAAAACTGACTTGTTTTTATGAACTTAAAATTCCTTAGCATCGCAATTTTGTCTTGTGGTTTATTTATAGGTTGTGCTGAAAATAAATCTACTACTGACACTAAAACCACTTCCAGCTCTACTGCTGCACCTCAAACTACCACATTGAGTGAATATGAAAGACGTGGTTTAGCGGAAATAGAAAAATATTATAATGGCCAAACGAAACACCGTATCGGTGAACTTGAAGATGGTTCTGGTCAGTATTTCGAAGTCGAACTATTTGGAAGTGCTATGATGGAGGAGTTTGCACGTGCTAATTTGATCGGGATGCCTTCCTCAAATCTGACTTATATTATGTTCAAAAATTTCGCTGCCGAACGAACTAAATATAAAGAAGTAAGATCAGTGATTACGCTGCAAGGAAACCAAAAAGTAAAAGTTAAGTTTTCTACCGATCAACTTCGATTAATTGAAGATCGACTTCCTATGGTTATTAAAATCGTTGAATCTATGGGAAAAAATGAGGTAGACCTTATTGGGATGATGATGGAACCGTCGAATCTTGTGAAGTTCAATAAGGACAACTTCATGAACAACCTAAAGTTATCTAACGAAAAATATGGAGCCATACTAGGTTATTTAACTTACGGATTTGAATTTAGACAGGTGCCAACTGGGGAACAAATAATCCACATTTCGGGTAAAGTTCAACGATCAATTCAAAGTCATGAATTCAGCGTTGATTTTGATGCTGCCCAACCTCCTGGAAGAATTATAATGATTGACTACAAATTTTAGATATGTCGCCAACAGTTCAAGCCACAATATTTTGGGTTGGTCTAATATCTGTTGTGGGAATTTACATTTATCGAAAAAGGAGAGCTAATAAGGTAGATTATTCGCTTGGCTTAGATAAGCTAGTAGCGATACGAAAATTACTTAAGAAAGGTCAATTTACAGAAGCTGAATCTATTATTCATGCTCTAAAGTCAGACGAATTCACTCAAGTAATTGACTATACGGCATTATCGCTTAAGGAAATTCATTTCAAAAAATGGGAAGACTATAGTCCTAGCTCGGAGCTGGTTAAATTATTCTTTGGAGTATATTATTTGCATCAGGCATGGATCCATAGAAGCCACGCTGTTGCAATTGACGTTTCACAAGATCAATATCAGAATTTTTATGATAATTTAGACAAAGCAGAAAATAAACTGTCTAACATCTCGAATGAGACACCTTATGGCGCGGAGGTATTTGCTCGCAACATTAGACTTTACATGGGAAAAGTTAATTATGAACTGTCGGATCAAAATTTCAAAAAAGCTGTGGCAAAGGATTCAGAAAACGTTTGGGCTTACCTACATCAGTGTGAGGCTATTCAGCCAAAATGGCGAGGAGATGACGTTCAACTGAAAAACTTTATCCAAAACTTACCCGAAACACCAATAATCCGAACCATATGCATGCTTAAACTGTGCTTGGACTCATTTATAGTTGAGGGCAATTACTTTGAGGATTCAGTAGAAGACCTAAGGAGTTTTGCGATTGACCTAGTATATGAAACGGATAAAAAAATCAAATTACAACCCGTTCAATCACTGCACAGATTTTTAGTATACAATTACTTAAAAGGGTTGACTGGAGTGCTCGAAATGGAAGAAATGAAGGAAAAGTACGATAAGATTGTGGGTAGATATTACACTCTATATCCGTTCGGCATCAATCTTTAAATCAAGTTCCTTCTACTAATTTCAGAAAGATATCATTAACCGAAGGATAGATTTCCCGAACCGAATATACCTTATCCGAGTTGTTCGTAATTACCTCAGTGATATTTTTAAAACTATAGTCATTTAAATCAGGTTTCAAGACGAAGCGTAATCCTTGCTGGTGTGTTGAATTCTCAATAATTTCATAGGACTCGCTCTCTTGTAATTGACCTTCACAAACTACCTCCAAATGTCCTGACTTGTAACGACGTTTTATCTCACCTATTTCACCTTCCAAAACAACTTCAGATTTGTTAATCAATCCAATATGAGTACATAACTCCTCCACAGATTCCATACGGTGGGTGGAAAAAATTATTGTAACACCTGCCTTATTCAGCTCCAAAATTTCATCCTTAATCAAATTTGCATTGATTGGATCAAACCCACTAAAAGGTTCATCAAGAATCAGTAATTCAGGTTGATTGACCACTGTGGCTATAAACTGAATCTTCTGTTGCATTCCTTTAGAAAGTTCATCAATAAACTTATCCTTCCAATCAGCAATATCAAATCTTGACAACCAATAATCGATTTTTTCTTGCGCCTCTTTCTTATTAAGATCCTTAAGTTGAGCAATATATAACAACTGTTCCCCTACCTTCATCTTTTTATATAAACCTCGCTCCTCTGGTAGATAACCTACCCTAGTAATGTGGTTTTTAGCTAATCGTTCGCCCAAAAACAAAATCTCGCCTTCATCTGCTTGGGTAATTTGAGTAATAATTCTGATTAAACTGGTTTTCCCTGCTCCGTTTGGTCCGAGCAATCCATAAATGCCACCTTTGGGTATAGTAAGGCTAACATTATCCAACGCTCTATGCCCTGTATACTCCTTAATAACTCCATTTATTTTCAAGAATTCCATAATCAGATAAATTGACTAGTCAAATGTAAGCTTATTTTATAAATTTGGAAATGGATTATTCTTTCTTTGAAAACGTATATGAGGTGGTTAAATTAATCCCCGAAGGACGTGTAACCTCTTATGGTGCTATTGCGAAGTATTTAGGAGCCGCAAGAAGTTCAAGAATGGTAGGTTGGGCCATGAATAATGCTCATGCCTTGCCAGAAGTACCAGCACATAGGGTGGTCAATCGAAATGGATTACTTACTGGAAAAATGCACTTCAATCCTCCCGAATCAATGCAACAGCAACTTGAAAACGAAGGCATTAAAGTTAATAAAGACAAAATAGAAAATTTTAAAAATGTGTATTGGGATCCCAACGTGGAACTTATATAGGAACATATATTGAAATACTGAAAAACTATTCAGCTCGTTAATAAATAAAGCTAAAGAAACTTATGAAGAAAACTATTAAAACACTCGGAGTCGCGATTTCTACTGCAATCTTATTATTTGCCTGCAACATGCAACCAACGGAAGCTGACCTTATTGGAAAATGGAAATTGGAATCAATCGACGCTAAAAAGAAAGGATTGGGCAACATGCTTTTGTCTGCGGCTTTGTCCTCTATGAAAGATCCGATTTTTGAATTTACTCTTGACAAAAAGGTTGTGATAACTTCTGGCAACTCTAATGTCTCATTTGATCACAACTATGAAATTGTAGACGGAAAAATTGTTGAAAAGCAGGACAATGGTTTAACCAAAGAAGTTTTTGCTGTAAACTTCTCCGGAGACACGTTGGTCCTTAAAGGTGCAAAAGGATTAGAATTAAGGTTACTGGAAGCTAAATAGTTTCCAGTTCTCCCTGGTCTTGAGAGGTACCTAAGCTCAATAACCACATTCCAGCAAATGTTAGCAGCCCGTTAATAAACAAGACCATATACCCCATGTTAAAATCAAACCATTCTTTACAACCAAGATCCAATAAATAACTAAGCACTACAGAAACAACACAAACGACCACTACCATAACGGTATTAGCGACACTTCGTTTTATAAAGATTCCAAAGGCGAACATTCCTAGAAGTGGTCCATAGGTATAACCCGCTGCTTTAAACAACTTGGTAATCACGCTTTTTCCTTCCAGTAAAGTAAAACTCATTATTACTCCAAACAGGATTAAAGAGAATAAGATGTGAATGACCATTCTAGTATTCTTAGATTCTTTATTACCTCTCCCATAACCAAGAAAGTCTACACAAAAGGAAGTAGTTAACGAAGTTAAAGCTGAATCTGCACTAGAATATGCCGCAGCAATTACTCCAAGTATGAAAAATATCCCCACCATAGGCGGAAGATGTTTTAATGCCAACGTTGTAAATAATCCATCGCCTTCTGGTACTACAATTTGATTGGCTTGAGCATACATAAACAACAGTACACCAAGCGAAAGGAAAATAACATTCACGAATACAAGGCTAATACTTAAACCCCACATATTCTTTTGAGCTTCTTTAAGGCTTTTACAAGTAAGGTTCTTTTGCATCATATCTTGATCTAACCCGGTCATTACAATAGAAATCAACGCTCCTGATAAAAACTGCCACCCGAAAAACTTGGCCGATTTCCATTCCCAATAAAACACCTGAGAATAATCATGAGTAGCAATTTGATCAACCATATCTCCAAAGCCCCAATTCATTTCGTTTTTAATAAGCACAATCGTAACTACCGCGGCTAACAACATGCAAAATGTTTGCAAAGTATCCGTCCAAACAATAGTTTTTATTCCCGAACGAAAAGTATAGACCCAGATCAAAATGATAGTAATCAAGACCGTAACAGGAAAAGGAATTCCATATTGCTTCGAAATTGCTATTTGGAACACTTCGGCGACTAAAAAAAGTCTAAATGCCGCCCCAATAGTTCTTGAAATTAAGAAAAACATTGCTCCCGTTTTATAGGCAAAGACTCCAAATCTTTCTTCTAAAAACTGATATATAGAGATTAAGTTTAGTCGATAATATAGCGGCAAAAGAAACTTAATAATAACAAAATACCCGACCAGATAACCAAGTACCATTTGCATGTAACTAAAAGCATTTGCCTCTACCATTCCTGGAACTGAAATAAAAGTAACTCCAGATAAAGAAGCTCCAATCATTCCAAAAGCAACCAAATACCAACTTGAGTTCTTATTGGCACTGAAAAAAGTTTGATTATCGGACTTGCCTCCTGTAATCATCGAAATGGCAATAAGAACACCAAAGTACCCCAATATGATTAATAGAATAAATGTACTGGACATATCATCAACGTGTTAAATCTTCCGCAAAGTAAACTATTGAATTCTAAAAAATGAGGATAACACCAAAAAGATCAACTTATGATTTACATTCAAAATCAATAGGTAGAATGGTTACAACGTTAGCCGCCTTTCCTTGTTCTGTTCCCGGTAACCATTTTGGCATCAAAGCTAATAAGCGAAGTACTTCCTTCTCAACTTCTTCAGAACCAAGGTTATTGATTACATACGGATAAATAATAGAACCTTCTGTAGAAATTGCAAATTGTACATAGGCTGTTCCACATACGCCTTCTAAACTTGCCTTTTTAGGGAATTTTAAATGTTCTAAAAAGAACTTCTTCAGCGCTTGTTCTCCTCCATTATATTTTGGCATCTCTTCTGCCAAAAACAAAATCGGTTCATTTTTATAGGCTATAGGAAACTTTTCTAACCTCGGTATTACCTCTGGCATAGCAACTGCTCCCATAGCTGGTGAAATAGAAAAACCAAGCGTAGTTGTAATATGAATATCTCCAGTCAAAACTTCAGGTAACTCTAACTTATATTTTTTCACCCAATCTATATCCTCCAAATCTAGCTTTACAGTATCATTATTAACAACACTATGCAGCTCAGTTTCCACTAGGAGCTCGGAATCCATGGTGTCACCACCCATTGTATTAACCGCACTTATCGTATCTAATTTAGAAGAATCAATTTTTGCTACTAATTTGTATTTAGCATCGTTGTTCAGCTTTTGAGATCTAGATTTAGAACCACTACAAGAGGAAAATGAAACTCCAAAACAAATAAGTATACAAAGTATCACGATTTGTTTTGGAGAATATCTATGTGGACGCAATATTTGAAAAGGTATTTCAACATAATGATTGGAAACCTGATCCAATCTAAATCTTCCACACGGCTTTTCCTTTCGTTTAGGATATTGTTGAAAAAAATCCCTCAGTTCTTCATCAGAAAAGCTCGTAAAGTCAGCTACAACTTTTTCGCACGAATGGCAATATCTCCCCTTCTGTTGAGCAGACATTTTCTCCCAATCCTCATGACAAGGCTCTGGAATGGATATGCGAAAATTAGTCATTAATCAATATACACCTTAATAATTAACAACGAACCTATTATACTCATATTGTGTTTCTATTAAAAAATGTAAATTTCCCTTCAAAACCCCCTATTTTTTGTGCAATTTCGTCCAGTTATGAAAAAATTATTATTGGTTGTATTTGTGGGCGTTGCCTTAGGCTTTTCTAATTGCTTTGGTCAGCTCACCGTCAATACTACAACTTCCAGGTTTGAAATGATTAAGACTTTGGAAGGTCCTGGTGTAGTATTTAGCAACGTTAGCGTTGATTGTCCTGGTTCTGAACAAATTGCATTATTTAATGGTACTAACTCCAATATAGGAATGGATCGCGGAGTATTGCTTACAACAGGGAGCGTTATTAGTGCTATTGGCCCAAATAACGCAACTGGCAAAGGATTTCAATTAAATGAAGACGGAGACCCTGATTTAGATAGTATCGCTGAAGTTCAAACATTTGATGCCTGTAAGGTAGAGTTTGATATGGAAACAGCGGGAGATTCTTTGAACTTCGATTTTGTATTTGCCTCTGAAGAGTATCCGCAATTTATCAACAATATCAACGATGCCTTTGGATTCTTCATTAGTGGCCCAGGTATTAATGGACCTTTTCTGGATAGTGCAATCAACATTGCTGTACTTCCTGATGGAGTAACACCAGTATCGATCACAAATATTAATAACGGTAATACCAACAATGGTCCGTGCAAAAATTGCCAATTTTATGTATCAAATGGCACAGGTGATGCACTTGAACCTCAATATACAGACAACAGAGTTGTTCAATACGATGGATTCACGACTGTTCTAACAGCTTCACATCCTGTAATTCCATGTCAGAAATACCACCTAAAACTAGTTATCGCTGATGCAAAAGATAGACTTCAAGATTCTGGAGTATTTCTAAAACAAGGAAGTTTCAAGAGTAAGACTGCTGCTGCAAAAGCTCGATTTACCAGAGTTTATGAAGGTTGTAAAGATGCCGAATTGATATTTTTAAAAGCAGACGTAGATGATGCGGTTACCATAAAATTATCATATGGTGGAACTGCTACAATGGGAGTTGATTATGGTTTAGGTGCAAATCTTGATTCATTGCCATCATCCTTTATTGTAGCTGCAGACAAGGATGTTGATTTCCTTCCATTTACAATTGCCTCCGACATGGAAGCTGATTCAGGTGAAACCATTAAGGTTTTCGTAGAAAATGCTGACTGTTTTGGAAACTTTGGATCTGCCGATAGTATTGAAATTAAAATTTATGAAAAACTGGCAGTTAATCTAGAAGCTAGCCGTTCCCTGTGCAGTTACGATTCTGCCATAGTTGAGGCTAATGTAGAGGAGAACGATCTGTTTTTTGACTGGACGCCAGCACGTGACTCAAACGAATCAAAGTTTACAACCGTGCTAGATGCACCAACCGAATTTATAGTTGCCGTTTCTGACTCATTTGGATGTATGGGGGCGGATACGATATCAACCAACGTGCTTTTCAATAATGAAACATTTGATTTCACTTACGAACAAACTGAAATCGAAGCTACTACTACGGTAAGATTTATCCCTAGTAGCCAATTTAGTTCGTCTGCAAAATACCATTGGGAATTTTTAGATGGTTCAGGTCAAGCTTCATTCGAAAAAACTCCATCACACACATTTCCTTCTTCGGGTGGAACTTATGAAGTTAAATTAACCGTGCGCGATGTTTTTTCAGAGGACTGTAATTTCGAAATGACTAAGTTTATAGAACTAAAAGATTTAGAACTTACCAATGTCTTTACTCCTAACGGAGATGGTTACAATGACTATTTCCGAGTAGGTAAACTTTATGGTTATAATGTAAAACTCTACAACCGTTGGGGTGAAATAGTATTTGAATCTGAGAATTACAACAATGACTTTACAGGCGGTGATTTACCTGACGGTTCATACTTCTATGAGGTGATTACAGAAAGTGGGAAGTCCTACAAACAGTGGATTGAGTTAATCCGATAAAAGAGTATTTTTCACTAAATGCTTTTTAGATGGCAGGAAAATTTATAAGCATTCCTCCAATCGATCTACCATCTTCTTTGACCCAATATAAAGAGGGCATTTTTGATGGAAATCAGTAGGTTCTATTTCCATAATTCTCTGTTTACCATCTGTAGCCTTTCCTCCAGCTTGTTCAACAACGAATGCTAATGCATTACATTCGTACATTAATCTAAGTTTCCCATTGGGTCCTTTACGATATGGTGGATACAGATAGATTCCACCTTTAAGTAAGTTACGGTGAAAATCTGCAACCAAAGAACCAATATATCTACCTGTCATCTCATTATCCTTGCATTGGTTCAGATAAGCCGTGACTCCATCTGGAAAAGAGTTCGAATTCCCTTCATTGCAAGAATAAATTTTTCCGTCATCTGGTGTGGTAAGATTGGGGTGAGACAAAAAATATTCTCCTAACGACAAGTCGTATGTAAAACCGTTTACTCCGTTACCAGTTGTATAAACAAACATAGTAGAAGAACCATAAATAATATAGCCCGCTGCAACTTGTTCAGTACCTTTCTGCATACAGTCTTCTGCTGTAGGAGTAGTTCCTACTTCTGTTTTTCTGCGATAAATTGAAAAGATGGTTCCAACTGACACATTTACATCAATGTTAGAAGACCCATCCAACGGATCCATTGCTATCACATATTTACCATTATTTTTTCCCGTTAAGAACATATCATCTTGTTCCTCCGAAATAATTGCGCATACTTCACCTCCTTTAGTAAGAGCCCTCATAAAACGAATATCGGCTAGGATATCTAGTTTTTGTTGATGATCGCCCTGAGCATTTTGGCTTCCTGCATTACCTGCCAAATTGATAAGACCCGCTTTATTCATTTCTCGATTAATCACTTTACTTGCCAGTGCCATATCTCTCAATAATTGAGATAATTCACCACTTGCGTATTTAAAATGTGATTCATGACTCTTGATAAATCTATCGAGGTTTGCACCAATTGGTAAGGCAATACGCGAATCTTCCATATTATTTGTTTTAATTTTTGCCAAAACTACGAAATTTGCCCCAAATTCGTAGTTATGAAAGTATTCAAATTTGGTGGTGCTTCTGTGAAATCTTCAGAAGCCGTCAAAAATCTGCACTCCATTGTAAAAATGGAAGACTCTCCTGTTATTATAATAATTTCAGCGATGGACAAAACCACTAACTGGTTAGAGAAGTTGCATGCCAATGCTTATACTCAACAAGAATACGCGGAAGATTTTGAAAAAGTAAAATCATTCCACCTTGATATAATTAACGAACTTTTCAACCACCAGAACTTCCCAGGAATTCACGAACTTTTTGAGAATCTTCAACAAGACCTCAAAGAATGTCATAGGTACAGTAAAAGTTTTACTTATTCCCAAATTGTATCTTATGGTGAAATCCTTTCTACCACTATTATTTCGGAATATTTAAACGCAAACAACGAAACCAATACGTGGATTGATGCAAGAAAATGTATCCAAACGGACAATACTTGGAAGGAGGGCATTGTAAATTGGGATTTTACTAAAACCTTTGTTCGCCAGTTTATGAATCCTGCTCTAAACAATGGACATGTAATCACCCAAGGTTTTATTGGAGCTGGTCCAGATGGTCATACAACAACCTTAGGACGTGAAGGTTCTGACTACTCAGCTGCCATTATTGCTAGCTGCATGGGTGCTACTTCAGTAACTGTTTGGAAAGATGTAGAAGGAATTCTTAATGCTGATCCTAAACGTTTTAGTACAACACGTAAGTTCGATTCACTTTCGTATCGGGAAACTACAGAAATGGCTTATTACGGTGCAACTGTTATACATCCAAAAACATTAAAACCCCTTGCTGAACGTAACATCGAACTTAACGTTAAGTCATTTATAGACCCTAGTTTAGCAGGTACAAAAATTTCAGAAGAATCTGGTGATCAAAAAATTCCATCTTACATCGTAAAAACTAATCAGGTTTTGATCACTTTCTCCAATAAAGACTTATCGTTTACAGACGAACAAAGTTTAGGTGAAGTCCTGCATTTCTTTTCGGCCAATAGAATTCAAGTGAATATGATGCAGAGCTCTGCCACTTCTTTTTCATTTTGTATAAATCACGACTTAGACAAAATTGAACAAATACTGGAAAAACTTAGTGATCGTTACAGAATTCACTATAATGAAAAACTTGAATTGCTAACTGTTAAGAACTATAATGAAGATTGGGAGAAAGAATCCAATATTGGAACTATCACCTTATTTCTTAAACAATTTACCAGAAACAACCTTAGAGTCCTGTACCGAAGAAATCTGAATAATTAGGAAAAACCTTTTTTTTCGTTTACCTTTAGTGCGTTAACCCTATTAACAATTGATGGGGTTTAACAAGATTGATAAGGGATGTTAAAGTATTTACGCAGTGAATCTTCATTTTTAATGAAGATATCGGTTCTTTTTGTATTGGTGGGTGTAGGCAGTATTGCTAAGGATCAGAAGCTATTCACAACAACGCCAAAAAATTCAGTAGAAATAAGTAAGGTAAAAAAGGCTCCTGAGAATGATTTCGAGAGCATTTTAACTTTTTTTTAAAAAAAAATGGTAATGAGGGTTACCTTTTGAATTCGAAACGTATAAACCTATACAAACAAATTATTCATAACATTTTGTTTATTCATGCGTTTCTTTCCTAATTAGGGCTTCTTCCAAGAAGCCCTTTTTTTTTGCCTTATATCAACTACAATATTTAAGAAATAAAAAAACCTTGCCTCTAATGAGACAAGGTTTCCCTTGGTGATAAATATTCTATCTACCGTTTAATCTAAATTGTTATTGCTTATCTTCTGTTACTTCTTCGAAGTCTACATCAGTTACATCATCAGGTCCTCCTTCACCAGCATCACCACTTGGTTGTCCAGCATCTCCAGTAGCACCCGCTTGTTGTGCAGCAGCCATTTCCTGAGAAGCAGCTTGCCAAGCATTGTTCAATGCTTCCATTGATGCATCAATTCTAGCAACGTCTTTCTCCGCATGAGCTTTCTTCAACTCTTCAAGAGCATTTTCAATTCCTGACTTATTACCTTCAGATAATTTATCTCCGTACTCGCTAAGTTGTTTCTCCGTTTGGAAAATTAAAGAATCTGCAGTATTGATTTTATCAGCTGATTCTTTTGCTTGTTTATCCGCTTCCTCGTTAGCCTTCGCTTCATTTCTCATTCTTTCGATTTCCTCGTCTGTCAATCCAGAAGAAGCTTCAATACGGATACTTTGCTCTTTACCTGTTGTTTTATCCTTTGCAGATACGTTCAAAATACCATTCGCATCAATATCAAAAGTTACTTCAATTTGCGGTTCTCCTCTACGTGCCGGAGGAATATCTGACAAGTGGAATTTACCAATTGTTTTATTATCACGAGCCATTGCTCTCTCCCCTTGCAAAACGTGAATCTCAACTGAAGGTTGATTATCAGCTGCAGTAGAGAATGTTTCAGATTTCTTAGTTGGGATAGTAGTATTAGACTCAATCAATTTAGTAAATACGTTACCCATAGTTTCGATACCTAAAGAAAGTGGTGTTACGTCAAGCAATAATACATCTTGAACATCTCCACTCAATACACCTCCTTGAATAGAAGCCCCTAGAGCTACTACTTCATCAGGGTTTACACCTTTAGAAGGCTTCTTACCGAAAAACTTCTCAACTTCCTCTTGAATTCTTGGGATACGAGTTGATCCTCCTACAAGAATTACTTCATCAATATCAGAAGTAGATAATCCTGCATCTTTCAAAGCAGATTTACATGGTTCCATTGAACGACGTACTAAATCATCAGCAAGTTTTTCAAAGTCTGCTCTACTCAAAGATTTCACAAGGTGTTTTGGAATACCATCAACTGGCATAATATATGGCAAGTTAATCTCCGTAGAAGAACCACTTGAAAGCTCAATTTTAGCCTTCTCAGCAGCTTCTTTCAATCTTTGAAGCGCCATCGGATCTTTTCTCAAATCAATTCCTTCATCTGCCAGGAATGATTCTGCCAACCAGTTAATAATAACTTGATCGAAGTCATCACCACCAAGGTGAGTATCTCCGTTTGTAGATAATACTTCAAATACTCCATCACCTAATTCTAGAATAGAAATATCAAAAGTACCACCCCCAAGATCGTATACTGCTATTTTTTGATCAATAGTTTTCTTATCAAGACCATAAGCTAGTGCAGCAGCAGTAGGCTCATTAATAATACGCTTAACTTCTAAACCTGCAATTTGACCAGCCTCTTTTGTAGCCTGACGTTCTGCATCATTAAAATAAGCCGGCACAGTAATTACTGCTTCTGTAACCGTGGTACCTAGATATTCTTCAGCAGTAGACTTCATTTTCTGAAGCACCATTGCAGAAATTTCTTGTGGTGTATAAAGTCTATCACCAATTCTTACTCTTGGAGTATCGTTATCTCCCTTCTCCACTTGGTAAGATACCTGACTAATCTCATTTTGCACATCCGTAAAACGTTTACCCATGAAACGCTTAATAGACATTACAGTATTTGTTGGATTAG
>JAHDFW010000122.1 GCA_020627945.1 Cytophagales bacterium | reverse complement strand
TATCATCCTGATTTAAATTCGTCTCCAGATGCCTCTGATAAATTTTTACAGGTACATGAAGCCTATAAGTTCCTAATTGATAATCCAGATTGGAACAATACCAATAGAAGATATTCTTCCCCAGATAGCGAAGGGGTTAAAAATGCTCGTGAATATGCCCAAAAGAAGGCTTATGAAGCCACCAGAAAGGAGAGGGTTATCATGAAGAACCTGCTTAAAGCTTTTCGTTATTTTTCATATGTGTTTTTAGTATGTAATATTATGATCACAATTGATTATGCATTGCCATTACAAAAGACGGAGGTGTACGTTGCTGACAAAAGAGTTAACCCTTATGGCTCTGGGGTAATTGTTAGTTTAAACAAAGGAACAAATGAGGATTTTTATGTTAATTGGACCTATTCAAGACATTTGAATAAAGGGGATTATGGTACATTATATACCACCCAGTTGTTCAATTATACAAAATGTTTAGATATTGATGGAAACCGTGAACATTCCAAAATAAGGATTATGACAATTAACGATAGTTATTTTGCCAAGAGGGCAATAGCCCCAATCTCTGTGGCATTACTATTGATGATTTACTTTTGGTTGGAATTCGAAAACTACAAAGTTTCATGGTATTTGGTGTTTTACTTCCTAATGATCCTTGAGTTTTTCTCAGTGTGGTTTTATTCGTAAGGGTTATGTAATCAGTGAGTTGTGAGAGGTCCATGTTTTTTGTTTTAGGAAAAAGTATAACCTAAACCCACTTGATTCGTTAAAGCGATGAAACCAACATTTTTTAATTATGGAACAACAAATTGAAAGAAATGCAGGAGACTCTAAAGAAATCAAGAAAGAGGAGCCAGTTGTTAAAGATGTTTTAGATGTACATAAGCCTAGTGGGGCTTTTATAGCCGCTTCGTGGATAGCATTCCTTACAGGAGCAATTGCGTTTATGGTCGGATTGTGGAATGCGAATATGGAGATGAGCCAAAAAGGATTTTTCTTTGTGGTATTACTGTTTGGACTATTCTCAGCGATTTCGGTGCAAAAAAGTGTTAGAGATAAGTTGGAAGGAATTCCAGTGACGGATATTTATTATGGAGTAAGCTGGTTTACGACTTTAGTTTCCATTGTACTATTAATCATAGGTTTATGGAAATCTGATCTTGAGCTGAGCGAAAAAGGATTTTACGGCATTTCGTTTATGATGAGTATGTTCTCGGTAATTGCCGTACAGAAGAACGTAAGAGATTTGGCCATGTTCTAATCAACGGAGAAAATATAAGGCATAAAAAAAAGCCCTGACAGTCATCGTCAGGGCTTTCGTTTTTATCGAGTAATTTATAATTATTCAGAAGTTTTCTCAAGGGTAATGGTCACAGCCATACCTTCAGCATCTTCAGTAATTATAACCTGAGAATTCTCATCCATTTGATCATACGCATTCATGTTGTACGTATAACGAGCTACCTCATTCCAGAAAGTTCCAAACCAACCAGAATCTTGTTCCTCCTCTTTGATAATAGTAAGAACATCACCGCTTAAGCTAGAAATGCTAAGGTCGCTAAAAGTAATAGTCATAGAACCAGAACCGTTAACTACGTTTGCACTTCCGTTAGTGATATCTTCACCGTTAAGTAATACAGAAAATCTGTTAACAGGGTTGCTTAGGTCAAAATCAACAATTTCTAGTGATTTAACACCAAGTCTATTTACCGTGATTTCAGAACTTGACGTAGAAGTCAATCCATCTTTAGATAATACTTTAAGGTTTACATTGTAAACGCCTTGCTTATTGAATTTGTGAGAAGGGTCACCAACATTTGCGTTCGAACCATCACCGAAATTCCACTCAGCAGTTAGGTACTCATTCGAGCAATTTTCGAATTGCACTACATCTCCAATTAAAACATCTGTTGCACTAGGTGTAAAGCAAGCAGTAGGTTCTGTCTTTTTACAAGACATTAATCCTGTAGTTGCTCCAGCAACAAGAATTAAAATATACTTTTTCATAACGACTAAATTAATTTTACGAACGTCAAATATAGTGAAAACAAAATAAAAATTGAAATATTTCAAGATGAATAAAGGGACGTAATCGATTAATGACAGCTCTGGTTCGTTTTTCTTTAGGGTTAAGAGGTGGAGAGTTATTATTTTTTTTAGATATTTGTTTTTGATCGGGGTGTGGCGTAGTCCGGTAGCGCACTCGGCTGGGGGTCGAGGGGTCGCAGGTTCGAATCCTGTCACCCCGACAAGTAAAGCCTTCGTGAGAAGGCTTTTTTAATGTAATCAAGTGAAGTTTACTTCAGTGCAGATTGATAATATAAATGATGTGGAACGGTACGGAGTTCAAAATTATTGTTGAACCCGTTTAACAGAGGGTAAAGCGAATAATCCTAACGGCCTAATCCTCCATTATCACATATTGAATTGGATGATCAAAGAATGATTCTAATTCTTCTCCTAAGACTCGCATGTCAGGATCTTCTTCTAAATAGTGCCAGCTACACATCAACTTGATGTTCTCTAGCTCTTTGGTTATATCAATTAATAACTTAAGAATGTCCCTAAGTTTAAGATGTGTTGAAGAATTAACGTAGCGGAACATGAAATCTAAAACGATCTGAATTTCATCCTCTTTTTCATTTTGCTTTAACTCTCTAAGGTGGCTTTGATATTCATGAATCCAATTGATTACAGGTTCATATAGAAATTCGGCATTGTCCGGAAACGAGTTGCCTTCAAATTTCAAATGATGTGTTGAGTATTTTAAACTAATTCCTGGAGTCAGGGTAGTTGCGCTTGCCAAATAATCCTTCATCTTGCCTGTAAATAAACCTATGTACCGATAATCGTTATAATATTGCTCTTGTAACGAAAGTACAAGTTTAACTATATTTTCTCTTAGTCATGACTAAATATTCTATTTTTGACAATTATTATTATTTAAATTGAAATATGAAGTATCATGTAGTGTCATTCTTGTGCTTATTATTGGTTTCATTCGTATGTGTGGAAGCTCAAAAGCTGGAAAAATTATACTTGCAAAATAAAACTTATTCTCATCAGGAGCTTATTGCAGCCTACTCTTCTTTGATGAACAAAAGTCAACATGCAGCTATAAAAGAATATGGGTCTACTGATTCTGGTGAGCCATTACATGTGGTGAAAATTGGGGAGGAAAAGTCAGGGAAGGTTAAGTTGTTAATAAATAATGCAATTCACCCTGGAGAACCTTGTGGAGTAGATGCAAGTCTAATGTTGGCCGATGAACTGATCAATGACAAAAAAATGTCAAGATTGCTTGAGCACTGTACGGTTTATATTATTCCCATGTACAACATAGGAGGAGCTCTTTTGCGAGATAGTGATATAAGAGTGAATCAAGATGGTCCTGTTGAATATGGATCTAGAGGAAATGCGAAAAATCTTGATCTTAATCGAGATTTTATCAAATGTGATAGTAAGAATGCAACAGAGTTCACAAGGCTTTATCAAGATATTCAACCTCATGTTTTCATAGACGTTCATACAACAAATGGATTCGATTATCAACATGTGTTAGGGTTGTTGAGCACACATACTGATAAACTACCGAATAACCTTAAGCAATTTGTGGATGGGGAAATGATTCCGGCACTATATGCTAAAATGGACAAGAAAAAAACTCCAATGACTCCTTACATTTATGGGAAGGGGAGAATTCCTGAGGATGGACTGAAATCATTTTTGGATTCACCAAGATATAGTTCAGGATACGCAGCGTTATTCAATACCATAGGTTTTATTACAGAGGCACACAAATACAAACCATACAAGCAACGCGTTGAGTATTCTTATAACTTTTTGGTGAGCATGTTGGAATGGGTTGACGGAAACTATAAAGAGGTATTGACGATCAAAAAGACTACCGACTTGCAAATCAAAAATGCAACACACTTTAATATCCTTTGGAAAGAAGATACAGCAACATTTGTGGATCGAAAGTTTTTAGGTTACGAATCTGAAATGGTGAAAAGTAAGGTTACTGGTCTTGAAAGATTGTCTTACGATAGAACTAAACCATTTGAAAAAACTATACCCTATTACAATAGATATAAAGTCGATCTTACCGTAGAAGCTCCAGATTATTACATTATCCCTGCGGCATATTCAAAAGTGATTGAACGATTGAAGCTTAATAGAGTCGAAATGACCCAACTTAAGGAAGATACATGGGTGGAATGTGAATCCTATTTTATAGAAGATTTTGAAACGGTTAAAATGCCGTTTGAAGGACACTATCTGCATTACAACGTGAAAGTTAGAAAGGAGAAGCAAAAGTGGCATTATCAAAAAGGTGATTATATGGTAAAAACCGACCAGGTTAGAAATCGCTACATTGTTGAAACGTTGGAACCACAAGGCCATGATTCGTTTTTTAACTGGAATTTTTTCGATAATATTTTACAGCAGAAAGAGTGGTTTAGCACGTTTATGTTTGACGAAACAGCTATGGAAGTATTGAAGAATAACCCTGAAATAAAAACTGAGTTGGAAAAGAAGAAGTTGGAGGATGAAGACTTCGCTAAAAGCCACTACGCACAAATGGACTTTATTTTCCGCCGTTCAAAATATATGGATCGTCGTTATCGTAGATATCCTGTCGGGAGAGTGTTTAGTCAGCCATAATCTAAGTTGATTTTAATCCGAGAACATATTGTAGAAAAGGGTTTAGCTGAACCTGTTCGATTACTTGATTTTTGCGTCGGTTTATTTGAAGAAATTCCGAGCAAGAAAGGAGTTAAGAAAGCGATTCATAGAGGTGAGATTTTGTTGAATGGTGAACATGTGGAGAACGGCCGCTTTGTAAAAGAGGGGGATAAGGTGCAACTAGTGGATGCAATGCTTACCCCTCCAAAACCTTACAAGGAAGATTTAAGAATTCCTTACATGGATGAACATTTGGCAATAGTATACAAACCTGCTGGTTTACCAGTAAGTGGTAATCAGTACAGAACGTTGCAAAATGTTTTAGTTCATAATATTGAGAAGTCTGCTCAGACGGATGCTTTGCCTTGGGCTAAACCAGTACACAGATTGGATTCTGCAACCCAAGGATTAGTTGTAATTGCGCGGACACGAACTGCAATTGTGGAACTTGGAAAATTGTTTGAGCATAGAGCAATACAGAAGACCTACAATGCCGTTATATCTGGTTATATTGGAGATTCCGGGATGATAGAACATCAAGTGGAGCATAAAGAATCTAAAACCAGTTTCAAAACCCTTCAAGTTTGTGATTCCGTAAACTACGAGAAGGTTTCTTTGGTTGAATATAAACCGCATACGGGACGAACTCATCAATTAAGAATTCATTCGCAAATGGAAGGAGCTCCAATAATTGGAGATGTTTTGTATGGTGAAAAGGGGAAGACGTTGCTTTCAAAAGGTTTGTTTCTGGCCGCAATAGGATTGGAATTTATACACCCTATAACCAATGAAAACATTGTTGTCAATGAGCCAGTACCTGCTAAGTTTTTGAAACATTTGGAAAGAGAACAAGCACGGTGGGATAAGTTTAGAAACTAGAGTTCAGAACTTCGAGTTCTTATTCTGTACGGTTCTTAAGCTTAAAATCTAGTGGTGATATTTTTCTCCCCGCAAGATTGTAAATCCCCGGTAAATTTGTTCTATGAAAAACAACCTCACCATTTGATGAGAAAATGTCATTTGCGATAGTGCTATTTTCGAATTCGCACGATTGTACATCTCTTCAGAAAAACCAAATGGTCCACCAATTACAAATGTTACATCCGTGCCAGCATTCATCCTTTTTTGAAGGAATTGTGCAAACCCTTTAGAGTCGAATTCTCTACCTCTTTCATCAAGAATTATAACAAACTCTTTAGTTTGAATTTTGTCTAGAATGAGTTTTCCTTCTTTTTTCTTTTGCTCATCTTGACTAAGGTTTTTGGCGGCTTTAATATCTGGAATAGTGATGATTTCGAGTTTCGCATAATGCTTCAATCTCGTTAAATATTTGTCGATGCCCGTAAGGATATAAGGCTCGTCCGTATTGCCAATTTGAATTAGTTTAAGCTTCATGCTTATTTGTGTTTAGAGAAATCTAATAAACCAAACATGCGGAATAAATGGTACAACCCAGGTAAAATAAAAATCGAGCCTCCTATTAAAGCCATTCCTAACCAAAAATGCACACTTTCTGGAGGAAGGTTAGATAGGAGATTTGCGTTGCCATTTGAGATTGTGATCAGGTTGGGAAAGGAATGAATGACCCATGCTCCTAAAACGAATACAATCTCGGTTCCTGCAACAATTCTGACCCACCAAATGTTTTCCGTTTTTGAAATGTTACGAAACAGTATTATCAGCAAGATTCCTGACGCTGCCAACAAGCTAATTACTCGCCAATCTTGGAAATATGAAAATAGTAAATCTCCACCTGTTAATAAATCAAATAAGAATACTAGTGCCCCAGATAGGACCATAATTATAAGTGAAACTATTGATCTTCGGCGATAAATCTTTTGAATTTCAAGGTTAGTGGTTTCGCCAATCAAAAATACCGATGAAATAAAAGCACATATTGCTATTGCAAAAACACCAACGCTTAAGGCAGTTCCGTTGGACCAAGGAAAAATAAATGCTTCCTCAAAGCTTAACGAAGTTACTTCTTGTGGTGAGTGCAAATTTCCCGAAATCATAGATCCTCCAATTAGACCAATAAAGAATGGAGTGAATAAACTTGAGATTCTAAAAATGCTGTTGTATAGCTTCTGAGAAGTCTCCCCTTCAAATGCATCATAGTGCCGAAATATGAACGATGTGCCACGACCAATTATCCCAATAAGTAGAAAAGTCAATGGGATGTGCAGTTGTACAATGACTATTTGAAAATAGTATGGAAACCCTACCCAAAGAATAACCATAACTAGAATTAGCCAAACATGGTTAGCTTCCCAAACAGGTCCAATGACTTTGTAAGTCAGATCTTGAGTTGCTTTTTTATTCTTTTCTGAAGAGAAAAATTCTAAAATTCCAGCACCGAAGTCAGCCCCACCAAATACCAAGTAGAACAGAATAGCAACAAATAGAAACGCAAGTACTAGATAAACCATAGTGTTATTCGTTTGCCATGTTGAATCGTTTAAACTGGCGGTTCATTAACCAAATAATTGCCAGCGCTAATACAAAGTAGATTGTCGTAAACATTACGAAGCTGTATTCAATTCCTGGAATAGGAGTCACAGCATCTTTGGTTCTCATGATGTTATAGATGATCCATGGTTGTCGACCAACTTCTGTAACCGTCCAGCCAGCTTCTACCGCTATAAAACCTAAAGGCGCCATGGATGCAAAAATCATCCAGAACCATTTTTTATCTCGTAGTGATTTGAACTTAATCGAAATCAGAAACAACAATGCAGCGCTAGATAATGCTCCACCCAACATTACCATGATTTGAAAGGCATAATGCACTACGGCAACTGGCGGATGATTTTCTTTTGGGAATTCATTCAATCCCTTTACCTCTGCTTCAAAATCTCCAAACGCTAAGAAGGAAAGCATTCCTGGGATTTCGATTTTTGTAGTAACGGTTTCATTTTCTTCGTCAACGATTCCTCCGATTAGCAAAGGAGCAGCTTTTTCAGTTTCGTACAGAGCCTCCATTGCAGCAAGTTTTACAGGTTGTCTTTTTGCGACATCTTTGGCAGAAATATCTCCACTGATTGGCTGAAGTAAAGCCGCAATTGCACCTAGTGTAATAGCGATCCCAAAAGCTTTTTTATGTGCAGCGGTTCTTTTATCTCTTAAGATTTGTAACGCATGCAAGCCAGCTGCACCAAATCCCACAGCGGTGAATGCTGCTAACACCATGTGTAAGGCCTGAGAGAACCAAGCAGGGTTAAGCAAAGCTCCAATAGGATCGATATTTAGAAACTCACCATTGATGTACTCAAAACCACTTGGAGAGTTCATCCATCCATTAGCTGAAACCACTAATACTCCAGAGGCAACTCCAGAGATTCCAATGATTACTCCAGTGAACCAATGAAACCATTCATTCTTAATTTTTTTCCATCCATAAAAGTAGAATCCGAATGCTATTGCTTCTGTGAAGAATGCTGCCCCTTCCAGAGAAAAAGGCATTCCAATAATTGGTCCCGCATATTGCATAAAACCAGGCCATAGAAGACCTAGTTCAAAAGAAAGCATCGTGCCTGAAACAGCCCCAACCACAAAGAAAATAGCAACTCCTTTCTGCCAGGCTTTTGTGATTTCTAAGTATGCTTCATCTTTAGTTTTTAACCATTTATAATGTGAAATTACCATCATAAAGGGCATCACCATTCCGATGCATGCAAACACGATGTGAAAGCCCAGCGAGAGCGCCATTTGCAGGCGTGCAGCCATAAATGTGTCTAACAGGATCATGTGCTATAAAGGTACAACAGGAACGTTTAAGAAGCGAAGGATTTTCACTCTTTTTATAACAGATTCAGACGTTATTCTTCCGAGTGTTTGAACTTATAGTCTTTGAGGACCCGGACTCCTAATAACCCCTGCTCAAACTTATATTCAATGACGCTATTGTGTTTAGTTTCATTAACATCAAAAAAGACTCGATTCCAAATGATGTTTTTGTATTTATTGCCTTCAAGATGAATTAAACTAGTGTTTTCCATTCTCCCTCGTGAATTTTCATCTAATTGATGCCAAGCCCTATGGTTTTTGAATGAATAAGCTTCAAGTTCAGGGTTTGAAGAGAATAGATCATTAACGAGGAAAAACAGATTAATTATACCAAAAGTTAACACAGGGTAGTAAATCATTTTTGGAATCGAATTGAGTTTAGGAATTACTTTGAAATGATGGATTACAAAAGCAAATCCAAATACGCCCGAAAAAATGTAAAACCACCCATCAAAAGAAATTTGTGCGTTGAACGTCACAAAGAGTAGTAACAAAAGGTTTATTATTAAGAATAGGAACGAATAGAATCCTCTCTCACGAAAACAAGCCTTGATAAAATCAATCCATTCTCCAATTGTCATAGATTAGCATGTAAGCAACCAAAAACCAAAAACTAAGAACCAAAAACTAAAACCTCACAACTCATAACTCACAATTCACAATTCATAATTCATAACTCAAAATTCATAACTCATAACTCATAACTCACAATTCATAACTCAAAATTCATAACTCAATTCACTCCTCCCGTTTAAAATCACCGTTTTTGATTGCTTTTATAAGTTTTACCCAAGCAAAAGGATTGAAGATTTGAGAAGATGGTAAAAAGTTCGGTTGTTCGTATTGCTTTATTTGTTGAAGCGTATAATGCTTATAATTCATGCTGGCAGTCATGTCCATTTCGTTCATCATTTTGCGGAGACGTCTTGGGTCAAGGTTATAGTTCATATTCGCCATTAATTTATCTTCCGGTAACTCCGTATGCACAAAAGCATGTTTGAAAAGCTGTTCCGAAGGGTAGGGTAGAATTTCTACCGCATCTATTTGAGTGGTGTCAAGTTCCAGCGGAACCATCAAGGTTAGTTCATTGTCCTTTAAGTTTTTGGGAATTATAATATGTTTTGGTTTAAAACCTATAAATGAAAATAAGATCGTATCGTGTTCAAGAGCCGCCAATGAAAAATAACCTGAAATGTCAGTCGTTCCTCCTTGTCTGCTGTTTTTATTGATTACATGGACTCCAGACATTCCAAACAAACTATCACCAGCAACGACTAATCCTGAAAACTGTATCACTTCCTTGGTTTCTTGTCCAGATACGACGGAAATGTTGAAGACGAACAAGGCAAGAATAAATAACCCAAAAGTTCCATTTAAGGAGCTAGATCGTATGTTCGTAATAGTTTTCATGTCTATTGATGCAACAACAAACGGGCTGATTTAAGTTCATTAAAATTAACTACAGCAATAACGCTGCACCTGCCCCACAAATTGCAACCATAAACTTAATTAAATTAAATGTATGATTGGGTGTTGATTCAAATAGAATTGTGGTTGAGATGTGTAGGAAACTTCCAGCAACCATTGCCATAAGCACAACTCCAGTATTAGCGGGTACTAGACCACTTATAAGTGTACCAACAGGAGTAGCTAATGCGAAAACAGTAAGTAGCAAAATGGCGGTGGAAATTTTATTAGAACTTTTTCGTAATACGATTGCTAATATTACAGCAATTGGAATTTTATGTATGGAAAGACCAAACAAATAATTGATTGTTGAGTGCATTTCGTCATGTGTACCATGATTGCTCAATAATGCTCCTTCCAACAAGGCGTGAATTACCAATGCTACAAATAACATTACAGGTAGAGGTTCGTTTTCATGCACATGAATATGTCCATGTTCGATTCCCTGCGAAAAATGTTCGAGTAATAGTTGAAGGAAGAAACCAGCCAAAATATAAATAGGCACTAGTTTGTTCAATTCCATTTCTGCATATACTTCTGGAAGAAGATGAGAAATGGTCAATCCAAATAAAAATGCTCCACTAAAGCTCAATAAGAACTTAATCCAGTTTTTTAGTTGAGAAGCCAGCCTGAGTGCTAACAGCCCACTTATTAAGGTAACGGCAAAGATTAATATGATGCTTGACCAATGCATAGCGCGCAAAGGTACTTTATTTTCGTTAGAAATCGAATATACAGGTTAAACGAAATATTACCATTAACCTTCAACAAAGTCCAAAAGCCATTTTAGACCATTTTCTTTGTTGTTAAACACCTTGCTAGGACGACTCGGCTCATGAAAAATCTGATAGATTCTGGCTGCTATTCTTTGGATTGGTATTTCTACAACAAAGGCATCCGCAAGTACGAGTTCACTTCGCTCTTCAGAAGCTACGTAAGTTCGTGCTTCGGGAGTTGGGATTAAGTACCTCGGAAATGTATACAAGATTGGATGTTTTTTTCCGTCAGCAAGTTTTGTTCTAGCCTCGTAGACTTCTTTGGCATGTTCTACGTCAAAAATGTCTTCTAATTTAATATAAACGCACATTATGCCGTCTGCACGAATTTCTATATCAGCAGAAGGTACAGAAACTTGTTTAACGATTTCAACTGAGAGAAGATCAGACATAAACACAATGGTGACTTTTACCAACATAAACCAATGCATTTAATTACATAAAAGCAAGGTTGCATAAGTTTATTTGTCTAAACAAAAATAAAGGAGGAGAGATTTTCGAACTTATTTAATTTACGAAAATCTCTCCTCCCTGCCTTTAATAGCTAGATTTGGATCTGTTATTACCCTTACATATTCTTAAACACAGTGGCTAAACTGGTTTCACGTGCAAGGATTTCTTTTAATTGATCAATATTGATTCTTTCTTGCTCCATGGTATCTCTATAACGAATAGTGAAGGTTTTATCTTCTTTCGATTCATAATCCACCGCGATACAGAAAGGTGTACCAATTAAATCTTGTTTAACATATCGTTTACCAATAGATTGATTTTCGTCATAGATCAAATTGTAATCATAACGAAGTTCTTCGAAGATTTCCTTAGCAATTTCTGGAAGACCATCTTTCTTAGTTAACGGCAAAATTGCTGCTTTAACAGGAGCAAGTACAGGATGTAACTTAAGATACTTACGATCTTTACCATCAATGTTTTCCGTGCAATATGCATTAAATAGAGTCATCAAGAATAGACGATCCACACCAATTGAAGTCTCTACTACATATGGTATGTAGTTCTGGTTAATAGCTGGATCGAAATACTGTTGTTTCTTCTTAGAGAACTCCTGATGTTGTTTTAAATCGAAATCAGATCTTGAGTGAATACCTTCAATCTCTTTAAAACCGAATGGAAATTTATATTCGATATCTGCTGCAGCATTTGCATAGTGCGCAAGTTTCTCATGATCGTGGTATCTTAGCTTTTCTTCTGGGAAACCAACAGCTCGGTGCCATTTCATTCTGGTTTCCTTCCAGTGCTCATACCATTCCATTTCAGTACCTGGTTGTACGAAGAATTGCATTTCCATCTGTTCAAATTCTCTCATACGAAAGATAAACTGACGAGCTACAATTTCGTTTCTAAACGCCTTACCGATCTGTGCTATACCAAATGGAATTTTCATACGACCTGACTTTTGCACATTCAAGAAGTTTACAAAAATTCCCTGTGCTGTTTCTGGTCTTAGGTAAATTTCATTCGAATCTTCCGCAACCGAACCTACCTGTGTAGAGAACATCAGATTAAATTGACGAACATCTGTCCAATTACATGTTCCAGAAATAGGGCAAACAATTTCTTCACGTTCGATCAATGCTTTTACACCTTCAAGATTCTCAGCCTCCAAAAGTTGACCAAGTTCTTTTTGTAAAGCATCAGATTTAGCTTGATCTCCAGCGTTTTCATATTCTGCGGCCTTATCTTCTACCAATACATCTGCTCTATATCTTTTCTTAGAGTCCAGATTGTCGATCATTGGATCGTTAAATGAGTCAACGTGACCAGAAGCCTTCCAAACTGTTGGATGCATGAAAATAGCAGAGTCCAAACCAACCACATTTGCATTAAGTTGGGTCATAGATTTCCACCAAAGGTTTTTAAGGTTGTTTTTCAATTCAACTCCATAAAGACCATAGTCATACACAGCTTGTAAACCATCGTATATATCCGATGATGGATATACAAAACCATACTCCTTAGCAAAAGAGATAATGTCTTTTAGTGCCGCTTCCTCTTGTACTG
>JAHDFW010000121.1 GCA_020627945.1 Cytophagales bacterium | reverse complement strand
CTTGGAGAATCATTCCCAATTGTTCCAAATACTTCTGAAGAGAACAGGCAAATCAACCGTGTTGCGCAAATTAAACTGATCAAAGATGAAGAGAAATAAATGGTTTTTCAAAACGACTTTGGGAGTATTGTTCTTAGCCATAGTTGTTGTTTCATGCAAAAAAGAAGATCCTGACCTTGAAATTGGTCTAGCTTCTGTTACAAGTATTGACGTAACTGATGTTAAAGATTCTTATTGCTTGGCGCAAGGACGAGTTACCATGTCAGAAGGAAGTTTATTAAAGGCAGGATTTTGTTGGGGAACAAGTATAAATCCAGTCATAGAAAATGATAGCATGTTGGTTTTGACAAATGCAGAATCTGGAACGGACTTTACGTCAGAAATTTTAGGGTTGCAAGGGTCTTCAACCTACTATATTAGGGCTTTTGGTGAAAACGAAGGTGGAGTAAGTTATGGAGATAACATAGTTATTAATACTACTCGAGAGTATAATGTGACAAATGTTGGACCAAGTGGAGGATATGTATTTTACAAAAAGGAAGAGTATTCAGATGGCTGGAAATATATGGAGATTTCTACCGAGAATATTGCTGGAGGATCAACTTATCCATGGGGATGTGAGGGTACAGCCATTGTGACATCAGGAACTTTGGGGGAAGGTGACATAAATACTGAAGCTATTGTGGATAGGTGTGGAGCTCAAGTTGCTGGTTACATAGCATCTAACTCTGTATCAGGTGGTTTTAGTGGTTGGTATTTACCTAATATTGAAGAATGGGAAGAAGTTGGAAAAACGCTTGCGCCAAGTCAGATCGAAGAGATAGGTTTAAGTACGTTTTGGAGTTCTTCAGAAATAAATGCTACCACCGCTTATTATTACAACTTAAATGATACTGATAAAGTAGCAGAAGTTAAGACTGGTAAGCATGGAGTAAGGGTGATTAAGAAGTTTTAAGGAGCCTTTCAGGTTTCTTAGTTAAATGGAAATATTTACACCTCTTGATATTACCAGAATTAAAAGTGTAACTGATAATGTACTTGGAAGAGCTTATATTGATTTGGGATCTGATATATTTGTTTTGCACTGGCCAGATTCAAAAAGAGGGAATATTCTTAACGCCTCCACTACAGAAATCATTGTTTTATACCAGAAGTTAAATTTTGATAGAAAAATGCTAACCCATCTGGTAGTTCCAATTGATAATGTTGAGACTCCAGAACGCGGACAAAATAATTATAGATATGGTAGGCAAGTTAAGGTAATCGCTGCAACTGGAGTAGAAAATGCCATTGAATTTTCTTCTACTTCACTTTCAGAGTTAAACTTTAGGAATCGAGCCTGGGGTACAGCTGAATTGCTAACTAGAATTTCTAATTCTGCAGATGTATCTAGATTTCAGGTGGACATTTGGAACCGTTTTAGTCCTTTTTTTACCGAAGAGTTTAAATCTGTCGAATCTGAATTTTTGGTTCAAATGCAACAGGAGCAGAATCAATATGATGATGATAATATTTATGGAGAAGAAGGAAGTCTGAAAATTGTAACACATAAAATCCGTGAGAGAAATTCAAGACTGGTTCAAAAGAGAAAACAACAAGCTTTATTGAATCATAAATTGGAATGTGAAGCATGTGGTTTTTCCTTCATTGACACATATGGTCAACAATATATTGAATGCCATCATGATAAACCTATAAGTGAAGGCTTTAGAGTAACGGATTCCTCTGATCTTAGGTTAGTTTGTTCAAACTGTCATAGAATGTTGCATAGGAGAATAAATGGTGAATACCTCACAATTGAAGGTTTAAAGACACTCTTAGAGAGACAGGGCAAACGCTCAAAATAGTTTTTTGGTTTAATTAGTGCTAGGAGGAAGTTCTACTTGCTCAACTCTTTTAAACTTCACTTTCACTTCAGGAGGCACGGTAATGTCTATGGTGATAATGTCCGACTTAAATTTCTCATTAGAGATGGCCTGCTGAAAAGAGTTAGCTTTTATTAAAGCATTAAGAATTAAAAGTATGGTTTTACGAGATTTGAACTCCTCCCTAATCTCAGCAAGTTCTTCGTTCGTTAAGTCTTTGATTTTCTTGAAATGAATCTCAAGTGATGGAGGTATTGAAATACCAGCTTCAACCTGTATGGTACGGTACCCAGCTTTTTCTAAAAGAGGTAGATCAATTATGATAGATTTTGCATAATCCGAAAATTTATTTCTTGTATCATTACCTATCGAACCTATTTTTTGCAATCCATCATTTATTTTATCGGATGCAAACGTAAAAGACTCCTTAAGTAATTCGAGAGGCTTTTTAAAAGGGTTTTGCATTGTTGGTTTCCTTTTTAATTAATACAACACACGGAATCTTATCGTATGCTCTATGTCTTCTAGTTCTTTTAGCAGAGTACGGTCATACTCCTTATTAATATCCAATATAACGAAACCTATTTGTTCATCAGTCTTAAGATGCTGACCAAGAATGTTGATGTTATGCTTGGCAAGGATGTTATTGATTTTCGCAATGATACCAGGAACGTTCTTATGAATATGAATTAAACGATGTGAGCCCTCAAATGATGGTAATTGAAGATTCGGGAAATTAACCGAGTTTTGTGTGTTTCCTTGTTGGATGTATCTGGCAAGTTTAGTAGGAACAAATCCTGCAATATCAACTTGCGCTTCTTCTGTACTTCCTCCGACATGAGGAGATAGAATTACATTTGGAAATTGTTGCAGCGGAGATTCAAATTGTTCTGAATTTGCTTTTGGTTCAATAGGAAAAACATCTACTGCAGCCCCTTTAATCTTACCAGATTTTAAGTTGTTGGTTAATGCCTCAATGTCCACAACTTTACCACGACTAAGGTTCAAGAAGACTACGCCATCCTTCATCTTAGAAAATTCTCTTTCCGAAATCAATAAATCATTGCTTACTCTTCCATCCACGTGCATACTAACTATATCACTGATTTCGAGTAGGGCATCTAAGGAGTGACATTGAATTGCATTTCCTAATGCTAGCTTCTCTTCAAGATCATAAAAGTATACATTTAGACCAATAGATTCTGCAAGCACTGACAGTTGAGAACCAATGTTGCCGTACCCAACAATTCCAAGATTCTTAGTTCTAACCTCATTACTACCATGAGCAGTTTTAGACCATTCTCCAGTATGTAACCTAGCGTTTTTCTCTGGAATTTGACGCATTAACATTATCATTTCGGCCAATGCTAATTCAACTACCGAACGAGTGTTGCTAAATGGAGCGTTGAATACTGCCACTCCATTTTTCTTGCAGTGTTCGAGATCTATTTGATTTGTACCGATGCAAAACGCACCTACGCATTGTAATTCGTCCGCAGAATCAACAACTTTTGCAGTAACCTGAGTCTTAGAACGAATCCCTAAAATAGAAACTCCTTTAATCTTTTCTGATAATTCTTGCTCGTTTAAAGCATGGGGTAAAAGTTCCACTTCAAAACCAGCATTTTCCAGATTAACCTTAGCTGATTGATGAATGTTCTCAAGTAATAGTGCTTTCATGTTGAATACGTACTGTAATAAGTACACAAAGCTAACTACACTATTTTACTTTTCAAGGATTTTTAGAATGGAATATCACCATCTTCATCATCTTCAAGAGGAGGACGATCAGGAAGGCCTTCATTCATTTTGCTTGAGAAGGTTTGCATTGAGTCACCAAAAGGGTTGTCATTATCGAAGCTGTTGTTAACAAACTTGGTGTATTGCTTAATGAACCTCATATAAACACTACTAGTAGATCCATGACGGTTTTTAGCAATAATCAATTCTCCAATTCCTTCTGCGGGTATTGTTTCTCCATCTTCACCAGTCATTTCAGTAAAACCATAGTATTCGGGACGATAAAGCATCAATACCATATCCGCATCTTGCTCAATAGATCCAGACTCCCTCAAATCTGAAAGCATTGGTTTTTTATCTCCACCACGTGTTTCCACCGCACGACTCAACTGTGCCAGCGCGATAATCGGAACATCTAATTCTTTAGCTACTTGCTTCAAAGCACGAGAAATGGATGCAATTTCCTGTTCACGATTTCCACCCTTAACGGCATCAGCATTACCAGTCATTAGCTGAAGGTAATCAATGATTACCATATCAATGACTGTGTTTAAGTCTACGACATTTAGTTCTGAACTCACGAATAGAAAGGGCAGGAGTATCGTCGATATATATTTTTGACTTCGAAAGTCTTGCAACTTTACTTTCTAGTTGTTCCCATTCGTATTGCTCTAACTTTCCATGACGCATTTTAGAACTTTCGATCTCCGCCTCCGCCGAAATCAAACGATTTGCTAACTGAATAGCAGGCATCTCTAGAGAGAATATGGCGCAGGACATACCACCATCCACCGCTGCATTTCTCATCGTTGAAACTACAAATGCGGTCTTACCCATACCAGGACGAGCGGCAAGAATGATAAGATCCGAACGTTGCCATCCACCAGTAATTCTATCAAGATCTGTAAATCCAGAAGGTACACCTGAAGGTCCTTCTTCACCATCTTTTTCCTTAAGAGCCTTTTTAGCTTGGGTAATTAAATCCCCAATTCCCTCAACATTACGTTTGATGTTATTTTCGGAAACCTTAAATAGAGCTGCTTCAGATTTATCCAGAAGTTCAAATACATCTGTTTGATCTTCGTATGCATCAGTAAGAATGTCTCCTGCAATAGTAATCAGGTTTCTCTTGATCGCACTTTGGGCAATGATTCTGGAGTGAAATTCAATGTTGGCCGCAGAGTTAACTCTTGAAGTTAATTTCGAAATGTAATAAGCACCACCAACTAGTTCTAGTTCACCAGACTCACGTAATTCTTGCGTAACAGTAAGAATATCGATCGGTTCTGTTTTATCGAAGAGGCTAAGTATTGCTTTAAAAACTTTCTGATTTGCTTCCTTATAAAAACTATCTACCGAAAGGATTTCAATTACATCTGTAAGAGCATTTTTGTCCAGCATAATAGCTCCCAACACTGCTTCTTCCAGATCTGTTGCCTGTGGTGGCATTTTACCTAAATCGTCCTTTAAACCTGAATTGTAGCGTAAGCGCTGCTTACTTCCCAACGACGTCAATTTCTTTTCTCCTGAATTCATTTTACAAAGCTAGTATTTATACCTCGTTTCACTTCATGAAACTCTCATAAAATATACACTTTTTAAATCGTTTTCCACCATAATTTTCCACAATCTTTTGTAATCCAGTTATATATCATAATGAACTATGATTTTGACTTGTCGTTAACCTAAAATTATTTCCGTTTACCCTGCTATTAAAGGTCCAAAAAATTTTTAATTTGCATAATCATAAAATTCAGGTTGAATGAAGAGAATACATTTTGTAGCAATAGGTGGTAGTATAATGCACAGTTTAGCTATTGCGTTGAAGCAAATGGGGAATAACGTTACAGGTTCGGATGATGAAATCTTTGAACCTTCTCGTTCCAAATTAGATGCACAAGGTTTATTACCAGACCAGATTGGTTGGAATCCAGACAAAATAACTTCTGATTTGGATGGGATTATCTTAGGTATGCACGCAAAGGAGGATAATCCAGAGTTGTTAAAAGCGAAAGAACTTAATATCCCGATTTATTCGTTTCCAGAGTATATCTATGAAGCATGCAAACACAAGCAAAGAATTGTTATAGCTGGAAGTCATGGTAAAACTACCATAACATCTATGATAATGCATGTATTGAAGTACCATCATAAGATTTTCGACTACGTCGTAGGTTCCGCTTTGAAAGGTTTTGATAATCAAGTTAAATTAACTGAGGAAGCTCCAGTCGTAATTTTAGAAGGAGACGAGTATATGACTTCCCCACTAGATAAGACGCCCAAATTTCTCAAGTATCATCATCACATAGCAGTGATTAGTGGTATTGCGTGGGATCATATAAATGTTTTCCCGACCAAAGAAGAATATAATAAACAGTTTGAACGATTAATTGATAACTCAGAGCGATCTGGGACCATTTTCTTCAATGAAGATGATCTATTACTCACTTCACTGTGCCATAAAGATATCTTGGATGTTAGTTTTAGTCCGTACTCGCTACCAAAATATCAAATTAAAAATGGTACAACCTATCTTCAAACGGATCAGGGTAAAGTTGAACTGAAAGTTTTAGGGAAGCATAACCTGTATAACCTAAGTGCCGCGAAGTCCGTATGTGATAGAATTGGGGTTACAGACAAAATGTTTTATGATGCGATCCGATCATTCGAAGGAGCGGCGAATCGTTTGGAAAAAGTAGCCGAGTCAGAGTCATCTGTGATTTTTAAAGATTTTGCCCATGCGCCTTCCAAACTAAGAGCAACCGTAGGCGCTATGAAAGATCAGTTTCCTGATAGAAAACTTACGGCCTGTATTGAGTTGCATACATTCTCTAGTTTGAACAAGAATTTTATTCAGGAATACGAAAATACACTACAAGATGCGGATTCGGCAATTGTGTTTATTAATCCAAAGGCCGTTGAACACAAAGGATTAGAGCAATTTACTCGTGAGGAAATATTGGAAGCGTTTGGAGATAATCGAATCATGTTTATGCAAGATTCGGAAGAGCTAACCAATTTCCTTCAAAATCAAAGATGGCAAAACCATAATCTATTATTGATGAGTTCCGGAAACTTCGGAGGAATCAAAATTGATGATCTAGCAAAAGAATTGGTTTAATATATTTTTGCCTAAAACACAGCACAACATGAAATTAAACTTAAAGAAACCAATTGCCTTTTTTGATTTAGAAACTACTGGTTTAAATCTAGTTACGGATCGTATCGTTGAAATTTCCATTCTTAAGGTAATGCCGGATGGAAGTGAAGAGGTTTATACTAAACGGATGAACCCGACGATTCCAATTTCTGCGGAAGCAAGTGCGATAACAGGAATTTACGATGAAGACGTTAAGGATTTACCAACGTTTAAGGATTTATCTGTGGAAATATTTGAGTTTTTGAAAGGTTGTGACTTAGGAGGTTATAATCTGCTAAGGTTCGATGTTCCATTACTTACTGAGGAATTTTTACGAGCAGAAATCGAATACGATAGCTCTGACCTTAATATTGTAGATGCACAGGTTATTTTTCATATGATGGAAAAAAGAACCTTATCTGCCGCATATAAATTCTATTGTGACAAGGAATTAGACAACGCGCACAGTGCAGAAGCAGATGTGAGAGCAACTTACGATGTTCTTAAAGGTCAAATCGAAAGGTATGAAGGAGTGGCTGTTAAAGATGGTAAAGGCAACGAGTCTATTCCAGTACAGAACGACATGAAAGCATTGACCGAACTTGCACCAAATCGTTTTGTAGATTCCCATGGGAGAATGGTATGGAAAAATGGTGTAGAAGTGTTTAATTTCGGGAAACATAAAAACAAACCAGTCAAAGATGTCTTGTTGAATGATAAAGGATATTACGATTGGATTATGAAAGGAGAGTTTGCTTTGTCTACGAAAATGGTTCTTCGTAAGATGCGTATGCAGATGCTCAAAGATTCATTTTAAGTCATCTTATGGATTTCGAAATTCCTTTCTATCTGAATCTATTTGGTAAATCCATTCAAGTACATATAATTTTTGAAACAGCCGCTATTTTTGTTGGCTATCGTTATTACGATTATTTACGAAAAAAGAAAGGCGATTTAATTTCAGAGAGTAATCGCATTTGGATTTTTATTGCTGCTGCCCTAGGAGCTTTAATTGGTTCTAGAATTCTTGGTTACTTAGAAATGCCATTGGTTTCTTCTTGGGAAGATTTTTCATTGTTGGATGTTTATAAAAGTAAAACTATAGTTGGAGGACTCTTATTCGGGTTGTTTACTGTAGAGATTTCCAAATTGTTATTAGGTGTAAAAACATCATCTGGTGACCTAATGACCTATCCGTTGATTTTAGCAATGATGATTGGTAGAGTAGGTTGCTTTTTAACGGGAACGCTAGAGCCTACTTACGGAATAGAAACGGACTTTATTTTTGGAATGGACTTGGGAGATGGTATCATTAGGCATCCAGTGGCCTTATATGAGTTTATGTTTTTAGGAGCCTTGTGGTTTGTTTTAAAAACAATGCAAAAACATCTTACCTTAACAGATGGAGCGTTGTTCAAACTCTTTTTGATTGCATACTTTATCTTTCGCATAGTCATTGAATTTATAAAGCCAGCTCATTTTACGAGTGTAGGTTTATCTACTATTCAAATCGCATGTGTGATGGGATTATTTTATTATTCCAAAACATTTTTTCAGTTGCCACGTTCAATACTTCAACGTCCATCTAAATAATCTATGCAGAACCGAAATTATATTTATTACGATCATACTATAAGTCTTTGTACCACTTGTTTAAGAAGAGTAAACGCTAAGATTGTTTTTGACGAGGGTAACGTATACATGCTCAAAAAATGTCCTGAACACGGGGATGAAAAAGTTTTAATTGCAACAGATATTGAATACTACAAGCAAATAAGAAACTATAACAAGGAGTCTGAATACCCGTTACATTTTAATACACCAACTCATTATGGCTGTCCATATGATTGTGGCTTATGTCCTGATCATGAACAGCATTCATGTCTTACTTTGATAGAAATAACAGATCGTTGTAACCTTACTTGTCCAACGTGTTATGCCGAATCTTCTCCAACGTATGGGAGACATAGAACTTTAGAAGAGATAGAGCATATGATGGACGTTATTGTCCGTAATGAAGGAGAACCAGATGTGGTACAATTAAGTGGAGGAGAACCAACCATACATCCACAGTTTTGGGAAATTATGGACATGGCCAAAACCAAACCCTTTCGACACTTAATGTTGAATACCAATGGGGTTAGAATTGCGAATGACAAAGGATTTGCTGAACAACTTGCAACTTATGCACCAGCTTTTGAGGTATATCTTCAGTTTGATTCTTTTAGGCCAGAAGTGCTAAAGCAACTGAGGGGGAAAGATCTTACTGATGTACGAAAGAAAGCCATAGATAAACTGAATGCGTTAAATTTATCTACTACATTGGTTGTAACTGTTCAGAAAGGGCAAAACGATGATGAGATAGGTGAAATCATAGATTATGCACTGAAACAAAAATGTGTTCGCGGTGTTACTTTGCAACCAACGCAAGTGGCAGGTAGATTAGATGACTTTAATCCGGCAACAGACCGTATCACACTTACGGATGTGCGAACCAAAATTTTGGAACAAACCAACGTATTTAATCCAAATGATATAGTCCCAGTTCCCTGCAATCCAGATGCACTCGCTATGGGATATGCTCTTAAGATAGAAGAAGACGTGTTTCCTCTCACACATATGATTGATCCCCAGGATTTACTTAACAATTCAGGAAATACAATTGTTTATGAACAGGACGAAAGACTTAAGTCACATTTGATTAACATGTTCAGTACGGGAATATCGACCGATGAAGTAAAGGAAGAATTGAACGAGATAATGTGTTGTCTACCAAAAATTGAAGCTCCAGGATTGGGTTATGACAATCTGTTTCGAATTATCATTATGAATTTTCAGGATGCATACGATTTTGATGTGAGATCGATTAAAAAATCATGTGTGCATATTGTGAACAAAGATGGGAAGATCATTCCGTTTGAAACCATGAACTTGTTTTATAGAGATGATAAGCAACAAAAGCTGGAAGTTCTGCAGGATATACCATTTTTAACCTAAGCAAGTATGACTAAAGAAGCGAAAATTATTGCAGGTATAAATTTGGTACTGGTTCTGATCATTGCGGTTTTTAGCGTAAAAACGGATAGAATGTATTACTTTTTCCCATTTGCTATGTGTCTGGTAGGATTAGTAGGTCTTCAACTCTTAGTCGCGTTATTCACACATTTGGCCGGAGCTCATAAATGGGGAAAGGGATTGATTTTGGGTGCGTTGGTAGGAACAGTTGTTGGTTTTTCTAGTTGTTTAGGAGTAGGTTATGTCATTAATTAACAATGGAAAATAAATTTAACTGGAGTTTCTTCTTATTGATTTTGGGAGCTAATTTTATTTTGCTGCTTTTTGGTTGTTTCGTTATTGTAGGGGGTGGTACTTTAAGATCTTTAGGATACTTAATGATAGCAGGTGGAATTTTATCCCTCAACGTATTTGTGGCTTTGATTTTTATGATTCGTGGTGAATATAAGGAAGCCAGTTGTTTTTTTCTTTCAGGACTTTTAGTGTTATTAGTTGGAGCATCGACCTGTTTAGGAGCTTAAAATCAGGTCAATAATGGGAAATAAGGATACTTTACAATCAAACTTTTTTCGATGGGTATTGGGAATAAATTTGCTAATTCTTGTGATTTCCCAATTTGTAATAGGTTACGATCATTTAGCAATACTTTTTCATTGCATGTCGAATGGAGTAGTGTTCGTGCTTAACATGTTGATAGCTCTTTTATTAAAAGTAAGTTATAAAGATTATCAGGCAAAATGTTTTTTTCTAGCCGGTTTAATTGTTGGCTTAGTTGGGTTCTCAGTTTGTATTGGAGGAGAGTTTATCGTTAGATAATTATTTATGCAGAAGTCAAAGCCTAATAGAAATAATGATAGCAAACCAGATTACGTAAAACCTTATGATCAGATTTACGCAATTAACATGGCATTAACAATTTTGTCTATAATAACGGTGGTAGGCATCCCAATTTATTTTTTGTTTGGAATCAGCTACATTATTTATGCCCACACCACAAAAAACAAAGAACTTATAAGAGTACTTTGGATCAATGTTTTAATTACGCTAGTAGCAATTCCACTGATTGGGTTTTCGTTGTGTTATGCTATGATAAATTAGTATTCCCGTAAAGGAGTACAAACTCCATCCACACACTTATAGCATTGCACTTGATCTTTAAATACCGAAGCTTTATATGTTGAGATTCCCATAAGCATGCGAACTGCTTCTTGAATTCCTTCAATAATAGACGGGTGAGGGTGTACCAAATCTGCTAATACGGTAATACTTACATCCTTTAGCATTAACAGGGCAACGGTTTGTATAGCACTACTAGCATGTTCTCCAACCGCACGCATTCCAAGTACCTTCATTTTATCATCATCTGTTACAATGATTTTAAAGAAACCTTCAGTTTGGCGCATGGCAATTGCTCTTGCGATCAAAGAGTAGTTAATCTTCACCAGTCTATAAGGAATCCCTTTTTCACGTACTTGTTGTTCGTTCATACCAACACCAGCCACTTCAGGATTCAAGAACATGATTGTTGAAATGTAATCGTAGCGTAGAAGTTTCGTTTTTACCCCAAACATTTTCTTTGCAGCATGTCGTCCTTCAACTTCTCCAACGTTTACAAGTGCAGCGTGTCCAGAAGCATCTCCAACCACAAAAATATTATCTACGGAAGTTTGCCCGTCATTATTTTCAACAATTCCGCGATCAGTGAATTTAATTCCAAGTTCTTCGAGACCAATATTTTTCACATTAGGTACACGACCAATTGATATTAGAGCTTTTTCAACTCTAATAACTTCATTAGGATCACCATTGGAGTAGGAGAGTTCGTATTCAACTTCTCCATCAATAATTTCCATTCGGACCAAACGAGAATTTTTATGAACAGTTACTCCATTTTTCTCCAAGTTTTGAGTAACCATTGTTGCAATGTCTTCATCTTCAAAAGGAAGAATACGATCTGCTCTATCAATTACGTTTACTTTAGTAATCCCGAAGTTGGAGAATATAGTTGCGAATTCACATCCAATTACACCAGCTCCAAGAACCACAAGACTTTTTGGGTAGTCTTCTAGTTTACTAATACCGTCAGAAGTCAGAATGATTTTTTCATCTATTGGGATGCTAGGCAATTTACGAGGTACACTTCCTGTAGCAATAGCGATTTTATCCGCCCAAATTGTTTTAACTTCCTTCTTAGAGGATTCAATTAAAATTTCATGGTTGTTTAGAAGTTTAGCAAACCCTCTTTCATGCACAAAAAGTTTCTCACTAGCTTCTTTCTGCAAAATCTTAAGATGTGTTGAGAGTTGTTGCTTTCGGTCAAAGATGGCACGATCTACCACGTTTTGAACCTCTTGCCAAGAAACATCAAACGATTGAAGCATTTCCCTTTTTTCAAAGGATCTACGAGCCGCTTGAACTTTCTTAGAAAATTCCCACATGGTTTTAGAAGTAAGAGCTCCATCATAGATTCCAGCACCGCCAATCTTATTTTTCTCAACAAGACAAACGCTTTTTCCCAAATCAATAGCTCGCATTGCAGTGGCGTAACCAGATGGTCCACCTCCTATCACACATAAATCATATTTATCCATAACAACCGATAAAAAAGTTATAATCCCCTAATAGCATTATTTACTGCTAAAGTAGGATTTTATTTTTATAAATCAATATTTGATAATTTTAAATAATTACGTGCAGTCCATGAATTTTAAATGCCATATTTAATCTAGGAAATTAGTATTGCACGAAAAAAAGTTTCAGTTTTGTGTAACCAAACTATATAAGTGCCGTATAGCACTAATATAAAAGGTAACTTTTTCATAACAACTAGGGAAAGTCTCTGCGCTCAACAGCGAGAGGCTTTTTTTTTGTCCTCTAAATTTAAGGTTGGTATAATACAATACATTACATACATTTGCCCTTGGTAAATCGCACTGTCGCTCAATAATATTATTTGTTGGGAGGAAAGTCCGGTCAGCAAAGAGCATCCTGCTTCCTAACGGGAAGGGTTCTGAT
>JAHDFW010000120.1:9351-12812 GCA_020627945.1 Cytophagales bacterium | reverse complement strand
TGATACTTTTTTTTCTGCCATTTAATGCGTTCCGATTAGATGCAAAAATAGAAAATTGTTTGTTAATCTAACGACCTTCGCTTGATTTTAATATTCATTAATTGTGTGAAATTAAAATTTAACTTATTTTGGAGGTTAATTAAATTATTGTTTAACTATATATCTTTATTATTTATGAAAAAGAGTATTTTAGCTTGGTTGTTTTGTTTAGGCTTGTTTTTAGCGCCAATTAGTGAAGCATTTGCAGGTCCAATAATTGTACATACCAACCCTTCCAGATGTGTAATTTGGTGGTGGATAGTGGAAGAGGACACTGGTGAAGTTCTACGTAGTGGAGTATACAGAAGACCAGGTTGTGCGTTTGCTATAACTGGCCCAGGTGGACATGGAAACCCTCAATCTGACTATTCTCAAGATCAACAGAATCAACAATATCGTCTGAGACCATTAAATTTACCATCTCCGTGGAATTATCTAAACAAGACTAGAGGAGAATCGGTAAAAAATAACGAAGAGATTCCTACCGGTTACCCTGTAATTATTCTGGATCAAGGAATAAATTGATAAACCAAATAATCGGTACTAAGAAAAAAGGGATTTGAATACTTATTCAAACCCCTTTTTTTAATTAAATATTTATCTGGACTAACTATTGCTGTTTTTCCATTCGAACGCGTAGTAAGCATGTTTGCCGTTAGGGTAGTAGCCTTCAAACATGACTCCGCCATTCTTATTTTTTAGAATATTTTTAACATCGTCTGGTGTTTTTACGGATTTATCATCTACCGTTGTGATTAAGAATCCATCTCTAATTCCGGCACTACGAAGCTTACCGTAAGTTAATCCATCCACTAATACTCCAGAACTTAGATCTAGTTCTTTAAGAATTGACTTGTCAGGCTCAATTAAATTTGCACCCAATCGAGCAGTAAACTCAGCCTCTTCTTTACTAATCACATTAGTACTTCCTTGTCGGTTTTTCAAAGTCACGATAGCATCTTCGTTTGAACCATTTCTTACATAGCTGATTTTGATTTCATTACCAGGACGGTAACGAGCAACTTGCTCTTGTAATTCAGCCGGAGAGTTTACTTTTACATCGTTAATTGCTGTAATGATGTCTCCTTCTTCCATACTTGCTTCTGCAGCAGCACCTTTTTTATTTATGCGATTAATATAAACCCCTTCTAAGTTATCAATGCCTTTTTCAGCAGCTAATTCAGCCGTCATAGGTTGAATCATTACTCCTAAAAGACCTCTCTGAACCATTCCAAATTCCTTAAGGTCACCTACAACTTTCTTAACCAAAGTCGAAGGAATAGCGAAAGCATATCCAGTAAAAGAACCAGTTTGTGATTGAATTGCCGTATTTATACCAATTAAATCTCCATTTAAATTAACTAATGCACCACCACTATTACCTGGGTTAACGGCTGCATCGGTTTGGATGAATGACTCAATTCCTAATCCGTTTTTATCTCTAATAATATTAATATTACGAGCTTTGGCACTTACGATACCTGCTGTCGCTGTTGAAGTCAGGTTGAATGGATTTCCAACTGCTAATACCCATTCACCAATTTTCAAGTCATCAGATGCACCAAAATTAACGAAAGGGAGATCAACTTCGGATACTTTAAGTAAGGCAAGATCCGTAGTAGGGTCAGTACCAATCACTTCAGCGATAAATGTTCTTTTGTCATCTAGTACAACTTCAATTTTATCCGCTTGATCAATTACATGATTGTTTGTAACGATATAACCATCTTCGGAAATGATTACTCCAGAACCAAATCCAAGAGGTCTTTCTTCCGGGTTTTGATTTTTTGGTTGTTGTTGTTGTTGAGGTCTTTGAGGCTGCTGTTGCCCAAAGAAATCACGAAAGAAGTACTCCATTGGGTCCTGATATCTTCTTTGAGAAAATCTAACTTCTTGATAAGTTTTTACGTGAACCACTGATGGGGTTGTAACTTCAGCTGCATGCACAAAATCCACATTTGCCATTCCATTGGTAGGAGTGAGTTTTGAGAATTGTGCTGTTGGGTTTTGTTGAACGGTTTGATACACAGTTGGCTTGTTTCCAAATACAAAGAATCCACCCAGCGCAACTGCACCGCCAAAAGTTGATGCTAGGACTAAGCCTAAAATTTGAGTTTTTTTCATGTTTTACTAATTTTTTGTTGTTCAAAATTTCTTAAGAGCAACCTATAAAGGTTTCATGTTTCGTTCCTGTCGCTTTAACGTTAGGCTTCAGGAAATATTTTAAACTCTTGAGAGATTTACATGAAAAAATTGTTCCAAAATTGTGTGACTGTCAATTTTGAGGTTATTCTGAATACTGATTTCGGAATTTGACCTTTTGGAGCTGTCGTTTTATGATTAGCAAAGCTATATTTTCTGACACTTTATCAGGATTTGACTCAAATAGAGCTTTTTTGAAGTCATTTTCATCTACGTCGATGCGATAAAGCCCATTCATTAATCTTGTCATATCTTTTTCCAGCATGTAGGAAATCACACGAGTTAATGTGGTAAGGAGTGTTTCATTAGAGGTAAGAAATTCGCCGTTAGTTTGGAATTCGTTTGGTTCAATATCGAAATGTTTTGATATTAGTGCCGCGCATTGCTGAATTTCCTTTGGTTTTTGGATATCGGACATGTTTGAAAACTTGTGGTGGGCAATTTACTTAAAACAAATCTCAAATGCGTTGAAAGATTAAATAGTTGTTATGAAGAACAAGAAAATATCGTTAATAGTTGGAATTGTATTATGCGTTGCGGCTCAAATAAACGTTGCTGCTCAAAACATTAATGCACAATTGATAGGAGGGATTACAGCATCTCAAGTTGACGGAGATAATAGCGGAGGTTTCAATAAGTTTGGTTTTGTAGTGGGAGGTACCACTTATTTTCCAATTAGTGAAAGAATAGATTTGCAACAGGAGATTTGTTATTATATGAGAGGTTCCAGAAATAGTTCGAAGGAGCCTGTTCAATTTGCATTCCGAATGAATTATTTGGATTTAGGTGTGTTGGGAAACTTTAATTTCACGGATGAATTCAAATTTCAAGGAGGACTTGTTTTTGGAGTTCTATTAAGTGCCCGACAAACATTCTTTGGAGGATTCGTAAGTGATATGAATGATGCCAATTCACTGAACCCTGCTACCTCTTTTGGGTTAGGATATCAATTGAATGAGAATTTGGAAATCAATGCGAGAGCTCTTTATTCTATTACGCGAATTCAAGCTAACACATTCCCTAATCGTTTTCATAATTCGTTAGCACTTAGTTTAAGGTACAATTTGTAGTTTTTTTAGTTAGTTTTTAGTTCTCAGTTCAGAGTTTTTAGTTGGTATAGTTTAAACCAAAAACTAAAAACCAAAAACTAAAAACTAAAAACTAAAAACTAAAAACTAAAAAAAAGGAGGAACTCTCACGAATTCACTCCTTTTTACTAG
>JAHDFW010000120.1:0-9251 GCA_020627945.1 Cytophagales bacterium | reverse complement strand
AAACTAAAAACTAAAAAAAAGGAGGAACTCTCACGAATTCACTCCTTTTTACTAGGTAACTTTTAACCTTAATGTATTTGAAACTTATTTCGCGTTGATTACACGGAATTCAGTTCTTCTGTTTTGTTGGTGTTGAGCTTCAGTACAAGTTACACCGTTTCCACAGTGGTTTGTAAGCATAGTTTCACCGTATCCTTTAGCAATTAAACGACTAGAATCGATTCCTTTAGCGATAAGATAGTCAACAACAGACTTCGCTCTTTTTTCAGAAAGATCCATGTTTGTGAAATCAGAACCTCTTGAATCAGTATGAGAATCAATCTCAATAATTTGATTTGGGTGCTCCAACATGTACTTGTAAAGTTTATCGTCAATAACTTTCTTAGAATCATAAGTAAGTTCAGCGCTTCCTAATTTGTAATATACAGGAAGGATTTCTCCGCTTAATTTACCACATTCAACTTCTTCCCATTTAGTAACACCTCCTTTAGATACTAACACTCTTTTAGTATAAGATGTTTTCTCTTCTGGAACGATGATTTCTTCATACTTTGCAGGAATGTCGATAACTTGCTTAGAGATAGTTTTGTATTGAGCAGGAATGTCAATTTCTCTAGTAGTCGCAGGAGTTTTGATCACTTGCTTAGTATAAGTTCTTTTAATTTCATCGACAGCTTTATTTGATTTATCAGCCTCATCAATAGTAAATAGGTTCAGTGTTTTAGTTTGAGCAGGATATTCTTTCCAACACACATATCTACAATCTCCTGGATAAGAAGACTGACAGTTAGGGTATGTAGAGTACTCCCAACGAGCATATGCTGGTGAAGTTTCAACAACCTTTGTTTCTGGAACTATTTTAGGAGCCGAAGCATATAGATCAGTTCTTCCTTCTTTAGAAATGTACTCTACGGTTTGAGTTTCGTACACAGCAGGAACATAAACAAGCTTTTTAGAAGCCTCCTTGATCATTACTTTTTCAGTAACGGTCTTGTAAGTAGCGGGAGTTACCTTATACTTTTTGTAGCTTGGTCTTTTCAGAACTTCTACAACTTCATTTTTCCATACATCAGGAGTTACACACTTTACGTAACATTTTCCTGGTTCACCTTGGGGTGGAAGTTGATTGTCTGTTGGAGGCGTATTCTGTCCCATAGCCATTAAGGAACTTACTGCCAAAAGAACTGGTAAAATTTGTTTCTTCATTTTCGTTTTTTTAATAATTGATCTAATTCAGTCGGTTTAACATTTATTGCTATAATTTTTCCGTTTCCATCAACCACATAATTAGCCGGTATCGAATTGATATTGTAGTCTTTTACAAAAGACGAATACCAGCCTCGTAGTTGGCTTCCATTATGTTCCCACGGTATAGCATCATCGTTGACTGCTTCGATCCATTTATCCTGGATGTTATCCAACGAAACTGAGAATACTTCAAATCCCGATTCTTTTTTAAACTTTTTGTTCTTGTATTTATCGTAAACCTCAATAAACTTAGGATTATCAACCCTACAAGGACGGCACCAGGACGCCCAAAAGTCAATGAGTATTACTTTCTTTTTAATTTTGGAAAGCTTGTGTTCCATACCGTACACGTCATACATTACAATCTCCGGAGCGACATCACCAATCTTTAAGGTGTTGTCTGAAGTTTGCGCGTAACAAAGTGGACTAATGAATAATCCTAGTAAGACCCAGTATGTCAAAAAAAGTTGTTTGAATATTTTCACAGCTATACCAATTGTTTCATGGAAGCAGGACAAATATAGTACCAGACTTTTTCGTACAAAATTCCTACTCGCTTAATGTTGCTCAAAAGTTCCGAAATTCGATTAAACGTTTTGTTTTAAAGATGAAAACGTTTCCAGAACTAGGTATGGTGTCAGTTATTCTGATTTTTCAGAGTTTTCCTCCTTCTTTTTAGCCTTTGCTTTTTTTGCTTTTGGCTCTTCTTTCTTTGCAGTAGGAGGAGCGAACTGATTCACAATATTGTACCAGCTGATCAATTTTTTAACATCAGAATTATAAACTCTTTCGCGATCGTACTCAGGCAAAATTTCTTCAATAAAATTTGACAATTCTGTGTCTGAAGATTCAGCATCAACACTCAATTCATTTCCGTGTTGGTCATTTATTACAGCAAACACTTGGTCCAAAGGAGATGAACCTTCTGCATTTGTAGTGAAAATGCTTATTTCTTGAAGCAAAGAGATTTTATGACGAGTTTGGATCATCATTCTTCTTTTCGATTCATCCAGTGTTTCAATAATTACCCCACTTCTAGTAGGCTTAATAACTTTAAAAAGACCTGGTTTCCCACTTACCGTCGCAATTTCTTTCAAATCGTACTCTACCATCTTCCTTGCTAAATTTTTCAGTTTATTTTATTAATCTTAGGTTATTTTAATGAGGCCAAAAATAGAAAATAATTTCCATCAGCACTTATTTTCTGTAGAAAAGATCATTCAATTCTTCAATGTAACTTAATAGTTGTTCTCTTCCCGCTCCAGTTTCAGATGAAGTTTGGAAACAGAGAGGAAGTTCTTCCCAATGTTGTAAGAATGCTTTCTTAATTCGGGCAATATTGCTTGCAATCTTGTTTTTAGAGAGTTTGTCTGTTTTAGTAAACACTATTACCAACGGAATTCCTTGTTCTCCAGCCCAATTCATAAAATCTATATCAATGGCCTGTGCATCGATTCTAGAATCTATCAAAAGGAATACACAAGCAAGGTTTTTACGTTGCTCCATGTATTCGGCATTCATCAAGCTCCATTTATTTTTATCTTGTTTGCTAGCCTTAGCCCAACCATATCCAGGAAGATCGACTAAATACCAATTATCATCAATGATAAAGTGGTTAATCAATTGTGTTTTCCCTGGTTTTGACGAAATTTTGGCTAATTTATTTCTTCCGCACAGCATGTTTATTAAGGAAGATTTCCCAACATTCGATCGACCTATAAACGCATATTCTGGTTTATTTGGTTCTGGACATTGAGTCACATCGGAGCTACTTTTAAAGAAGCTTACGTTGATTGTTTTATTTTCCATGATTAATTTTTGAAACGGAATACATTAATTGTGATCAGAACGTCCAAAGCTACCAGAATCATTGCTAGCAAAAGGAAATAGAGATATTTATTAGACGAAACGTCCATCTTTTTTACATCTCTAGTTTCTCCTTTAATCGCAGCGATGTCATTGATCATCTTTTCAACTTCGTTGACTTTATCGTTTACTTCGTAATAACTTCCGTTAGTTTTAAGAGCAAGTTGGGTAAGTCCATCACGGTTTAGCTTTGAGATGACTTCGTTTCCACTTCGATCGCGTTTATATCCTCGACCTTTTGGAATCTTACTGCCTTTAGTAGTTCCTATACCGAGCGTAAATAGTTTTATGTTTTCAGATTTGATTTGATCTGCAGCAGATTGAGCATCCTCTGAGAAATCTTCTCCATCACTAATTAGAATAATTACCTTAGACGTAGGTTTAGTCAATTTATCTTCATCCAGATGTTTTTCGAGTGACATTTCAAGAGGAGCAGTAAGGTCCGTTCCAGCGTTAGGAACAAGCCCAGTGTTAAGAGTTTCTATGAACATATTTAGTGCTTTATGGTCATAGGTGATCGGACATTGAACAAAAGCTTCCGAAGAGAATATTACAAGACCAATTCGTTCCGCTTGGAAATTCCGAACAATTCGTTTCAGTTCAAATTTCAGTTTTTCGATTCTTGAAGGTTGAATATCCGTAGCATTCATAGAGTAGGATAGATCTACTGCGATGTAGATATCCTTTGCAATAGTTTTAACTTCCTGTTCTTTTTTACCAAATGAGGGGCCAAGGATTGCAATAATAATAAGAGTGAAATAACCCGCACGAAGAATGAATTTAGGCAAAGTGAGTAGGAGACCACCGTTTAGCACTTTAGAACCACGGTAGATCCGGATAAAATAAAGCAGGTAGAAAACCGCAAAGCCAATTAAGGCTATAATAATATAAAAATCTACGTCTCTTGTCCAGGTCATTGAACTGTGTAATTCGAATCAGGCTACAAAGGTAAAAAAGCGTTGGAAACCAAACTAAAAGAAGGGCGGAGAATTTTATTTTTAAAATCTATTGGAATAATAAAAGTTGTTCTCTTATATTTGCAGTCCTTTCGGCGAAACACTGAAAGGAATTCAGCAAAACCACTGAATCGGAGAGGTGGGTGAGTGGCTGAAACCACATGTTTGCTAAACATGCGTGCGGGAAACCGTACCGGGGGTTCGAATCCCCCTCTCTCCACAACCGACTGAAGCTCAACACGAAGTGTTGGGCTTTTTTTTGTTTCTAGCAAGCCGAGGGCCAAATCGCAACGCGATTGAGCTTAAGGAGGTTGAGGCTCAGGTACAAAAGTTGGGTCATTTGAGATTTAGGCAAAAATATTTGTACAAAGTCTAGGACTTCTTCAGAATCATAAAATAAAGCTTCTATTACTTCAAATCAAGGCTAAGGTAGAAGAACAAATTGTCACTTCATTCATGGAAGGTAAACCCTCTGTGGATGAAGTATATAAACGGTTTGCATCCGATCAGAACCCTTACGTTTTAATAGAAGGGATAAAGGACTTTTTAGCTCATGTAAAGAGCTTAATCGGTATTGATTATACCAAGTCCACTTATGATGAATATAGCTTCATAGAGAAGCAGATAGAAGCCTTTTTGAAGTACTCCAAACGTGACTCTGAATTTCCAGTAAAAGAGGTAGATAGGAAATTCTTATTAGACTTAGAGCACTATTTCAAAACGGTGATGAAGTACAAGGACCAGACCGTACATAAGGCTATGCAACGATTCAGAACGGTGATTGGTTACTTTCTAAAGCAAGAGATCATTGACAAGAACCCTTTTGCTCTTTATACCCTGCCCAAATATGAGAAACAGATCATCCATTTAACGGAATCAGAGTTCCAATAACTGGAAAATGTTGAATTGGAAGGACATTTGGACTCCGTTCGTAAGGTCCTGGTATTTATCTGTTATACCGGAATGGGTTACTCTGAGCTATATAATTTCAATAAATCTGACATTGAGAGCCAGTACGAAGTTGAGTATATCAACATTAATCGTGTTAAAACAGGCAAAAGCTACGTAGTTCCACTATTAAGTAAGGCGAAAGAAATACTGGAACACTTTGACTATGATTTGCCGGTACAATCAAACCAGAAGATGAATGTGAGTTTGAAAAAGATACTCAAATTAATCGGAGTAAGTAAAAATGTTACGCTTCATAGTTTGAGGAAGACTTTTGCCAGCACGGTGTTGTTGAATAGAGGTGTGCCTATGGATGTAGTTTCTAAGTTACTAGGACATCAAAGTGTTAAGACTACCGAGGAGAGTTATGCTAAGTTTGATCGGAGGTATATTTTGGAGCAGATTAATAGGATAATTTGATTATTGCATATTGCTCAAGCGCTTATTTTAGCTAACAAGGTTTTGTGAGACTTAGGTGCTTATAAGTTTAATATAATTATGTGAATATTGAATTATTATTACCTTTACAAATAGGTTTCGGATCATAAGTGAGGAATAGTTGTTTCGGCAAGACAAATATGAAAGATAAATTCAGTGAATATTATAAACTTGATGATGGTAAATTAAAGGAGCATTGGGAAAAGGATACGTTTAGTTTTGATGCCAATGTTTTGTTAAACTTATACCGTTATACCCCTAAAACGAGAGATGCGTTCTTTGATTTATTTGAAATTATTAAAGATCGGATTTGGATTTCGTATCAAGCAGCATATGAATACCAAAAGAACAGGTTAAAAGTAATAAACGCTCAAAAAGAGGCTTATAATGAAATTCGTCAGACATTAGAATCTAAAAAAGGCGAAATAGAAGCTAAGCTCAATAAATTTAAGAAACACCCTTATCTTCAGACCTCTGAACTTAAAACACAGATTGAATCCGCATTTAAATCGATAAGTAAAGATTTAGACAAACTAGAAGAAGATCATCCTGATTTTCTAGATTATGATCCGATTTGGGAAAAATTGACGGATCTTCTTGATTCAAGAATTGGGGACGACTTTAAGAATGATGATTTGGAGAAAATCTACAAGGAGGGAAAAAAAAGATATGATGAAAAAATCCCGCCTGGATATAAGGATCTCGCGGAAAAGAAAAACGAAGGAAATCGCTCCCTCTATGGAGATATAATAGTTTGGAAACAGATTATTAAAAAAGCTCAAGATATTAGTGAATCAATAATTTTTATAACGGATGACTTAAAGGAAGATTGGTGGTATAAATTTAAAGGCAAAACCATTAGTCCAAGACCGGAACTGATTAAAGAGTTCCGTGAGGAGACTAAAAAATACGTCAATATTTATCAAGCAGATAGGTTTTTGGAATTGGCTAATAAAAATTTGAAACAACACACAGCTAAAGAAGCCATTGAAGAAGTAAGAAAAGTTAGACTAGCTTTTGAACATGAAATTGCAGAAGAAATTAAAAAGCTAGAAATGTTATTAGAAGATAATGGTGATGAGAATTTTAGAGAAAATGCAAAACGTATAGCTGAATTTGAATATAAATCAACATTTGAAAAGGCTATTGATGAAAACATTAAAAAAAATGATTCTAACAATAAGTGATGGGAGATTTAGAAAATACAATAGACAACTTTCAAGAGGAGCAATTTGAACGAGATGCGAAGGAGTATTTTAATAAGCTAATTCAAGAGGACCAATATGTTGGAGACCTGTATTCAACTAATTATGAACTAGCTAAAGTCTTAGTTCACGATAGCCATCGGGAAAAAGTAGGAGGTATACCGAGTTTATGTTTTTTGATTGCAACAAGAGTTAACACACTGGAAAGCGTAGATTATAAGAGGGAAGATTCCTCGGTAATTCTTTTAAGGGTAATGGATTCTACTGCCATTCCACAGGATCGAGAAGTAGAAAAAGTACGAGTTCAGACCGCTCAGAGAGCTACGGGGGTAACTGACAAAAATTGGGATCATAAAGACTACATGGACGAAAAGACAAGGTCGGTATTTGGATTTGCTGGTGTTTCTTGCAGGATTGTAGGGACATTTTTTTTGGAAGAAATTAATGGCAGTTTGAATCTAAAGTTTGGAACTGATCTGTCAAATTTTTATTCTAACATGGCTTTAAAAGTCTTTAAGCCAAAAGGGCAATCTCTTAAACTTATAGTAAATTATATAGATCCAAAAAATCTGGAATCTCACAAACAAGAATTTGGAAATGCTGAAGCGGTTAGATTAGGAAAGGTTCGATATGCATCTACTCATAGGAAGCATCAGGGAGTAGACGAGGTTCCAACCTATATATATCCTGCTGATTTGTTGTCACAAAAAACAGCTCTTTTTGGTATGACGAGAACAGGTAAATCCAATACTACTAAAATCATTGCAAAATCAGTCTATGAATTACGTTATCCGACAGATACAGATGATAAACCTCTTAAAATTGGGCAACTTATATTTGATCCAAACGGAGAATATGCGAATGAAAATGTACAAGACACTGATGGTCAAGATAGTCCCAACGCATTGAAAAATATATGGAAGATTAAATCTGGAGCAATTAAAACCGCGGAGATAGCAACTTACGGTACAACTAGACATCCTGATGATCCTGATCGAAACCTAATGCTCATAAATTTTTATTTAGATGATAATCTTCAAATAGGTAAGGAAATTATAGATAATTCCTTTAGTAAAGGTGAATCAAAGTTCATAGAGAATTTTCAACAAGTGGAATTTATAGAACCAGAACCTACTGACAGAGGAGCATCAACAAGATACAAAAGGAGGGTGCTTGCATATCGCTCTCTCTTGGCTAAAGCAGGTTTCGCCATCCCAAGTGATTTTCAAGTTGAAACATCCGGTTTGTTTGGTAATGAATTCATTAATGGACGTCCTAATGCACAAGATGAAACCAAACGGTTTAATGGCATGATATCAGTTCAAAGCGAGCCTGATAATGCGGAAAGATACGCATCTGCAGCTCGCACATTCCAAACTGCAAACCCTTCATTACATAGTTTAGCCACAGCTTTTGCAACTCTTTTTGATTATATTAAAACTGACGAGTACAAATCTTTTGAAAGGTGGTATGTTGATGACAGGCCAAATGCATCAGGTGATAATTGGGCTGATGAAGACTTGAAGAAAATCTTGGAAATGATATGGCGAGGTAATGGGCCAAAACAAATAGCGAAGGTAATAGATAACCACTCGAATATAACGGATACTGATTATTCGGAAGATATCTATAAAGATTTAGTATCCGGAAAATTGGTGATAATCGATCAGTCCAGTGGTGAGCCAGAAATAAATAAGGCGACGGCACGAAGAGTTATGTGGTATATTTTTAGAAACAATCAGCGATATTTTAGAGAAGCAAAGAAACCTCCTCATATAATGGTTTATATAGAGGAGGCTCATAATTTACTGCCTAGTGGAAGTGATTTAGATACTAAGGATGTTTGGGTAAGAACGGCAAAAGAAGGTGCCAAATATCGTATAGGAATGGTCTATGCGACTCAAGAGGTGAGTAGCATTCAAAGAAATATATTAAAAAACACTGCAAATTGGTTCATTTCACACTTAAACAATACTGATGAAACCAAAGAATTAATTAAATATTATGATTTTGCGGATTTTGAACCATCCATTAGAAGGGCTCAGGATAAGGGCTTTTTACGAGTCAAAACTTTAAATAGTCCCTTTATTGTTCCTATGCAAATTGACAAGTTTGAAATTAAGACAAGTGAGTGATTCTATTAATATATCGGGCTCTTCTTATGAGCCTCTTAGACGACTACTTTCTGATAAGAAAATAGAACTGCTTCGATCAAAAATAAAGGTCAAACGTGAATCTGAAGAAATAAATTGGAATGAAGCAACGGTTAAGTTTTCTGATTTAGATGAGTCCGATTGGGAGCCTCAATTAATCATAGCAATTGATGGTGCTTACAGTAAACATCAAATTGAAAACGGATTTCCTGGGGCAGAAGTAGTATATATAACGTTGTCTACCGTTCTAATTTTAGTTGATAAACTTAAGGAATTGGAAGATTCAAGATTTGTAGATCCTCAGAAATACAGAGCAACTGAAGACGCATCATCTTTGGATTTGATGATGGTAGGTTGTAATATGGTTTTGGAAGGCGAGCAATCGGCCAAATCAACAATGAGAAAATTTCTTTTTGATTCTTTGAAGTATGTAACTA
>JAHDFW010000119.1:11336-12820 GCA_020627945.1 Cytophagales bacterium | reverse complement strand
CCTACATTTACTAAGATGGGAAAACTCTCTAAACAATTTATTGGCAGGTTTTTAGGTAAAGAACAACTTTTTATAGGTTTTGTACTATTTTGTGGTTTTGGTTTGGAAATCCAAGCTCAACAAGATCAACATTTCACGCAATTCTTCAATGTGCCTGAATTAATTAACCCAGCCTTTAATGGTTCTTATCAAAATATGGAGTTTTCAGCAAGTTCTAGATTGCAGTGGGGAGGATTCCCTTCCGATTACCAACAAGGTAATCAAAATTCTTCTGGAGCCTTTGATGATTTTAATATTCAGAATCGCTCTCCAACAATTAACACTGTTAACGTAAACACTCCATTTTATAGACCTAGTAAAACCAAGCCTTATAGAATGGGAGTTGGACTTACTATTATGCAGCAAACTTTAGGTTTTGAAAATCGGCTTGGACTGTCTTTGGCCTATACTTATCATGTTGAGATTATTGGTAAGGGAGTTAACAAACATGGTCCTAAGGATCTTTATTTTGGAATGAACGTTGGGTTTACCCAGTTTGGACTGAATGTAGCTTCAGGGTTTGACCCACAACATCAGAATGATCCTTTAATTGAAGGAATCTCTAAAACCAGACTTACTCCTGATTTGGGTGCAGGACTTTTGTTCAGAAATGAATTGTATTTTTTAGCCATTTCTTCCACTCATTTATTGCAGAATGATATTGTCTATTATTCATTAGCAGACTATTCTTTACAGTCTGTTCAGAGTCGTCATTACTATGTGATGGGTGGATTAGAATTGAAGTTCAATGATAGAATTGATGATGAAGGCAACAGTGACGAGCGAAAAATGATGCTAAAACCCAGCTTTTTGCTCAAACATGTACCAAATGCACCAACACAAATTGACATTAGCATGAGGTTAGAACATGTTTATAATCAGAAGTGGTGGTTTGGAATGGCCTATAGACATTATGCAGATTTATCGGCTACAATGGGAATAAACCTTGCTGGATTGAAAGATGACATATACGTCAATGAAAAAGATTACCGTAAGTTTTTAGTTTCCTATTCCTACGATTTCTCCGTTCATACGCTTGCAGGTCAGCTTCCGAATAACGTAAATCTTGCAACTCATGAAATAATCATTAAATTTGATGTTAACAATAAACGGGATGGACCTCCAAAAACTGATTAGTATATCAGCTATAGATTTGGGGAATTCTTTAGTAAAACGTAAGATATTTTGAAGACAAAATTTTTATCCTTCGCGATAGCGTACTTCTTCTGGATAGTAGGGGGGAATGCACAAGTTTCTGAGATGTTCTCAGATGGTGATTTTACGAACAATCCAACTTGGGTTGGAGATACAGCAAAATTCGATATTGACGGAAGTTTTATGTTGCAGTTGAATGATACCTCTGGTACTGATCCTGCATATTTGAGTACTCCTTCACAATCCATTAATGATGCTACTTGGGAGTTTGACGTCAATATGACGTTTGC
>JAHDFW010000119.1:0-11236 GCA_020627945.1 Cytophagales bacterium | reverse complement strand
AATTTTAGCCAATCCGTAGAGTATCAAATTCAGGTTAGTGGTGTAGAGGATAACAAAGGTAATGTAGGAGCTAATCAACAATTGCCATTTACATTTTTCATCCCTTCTTATAAAGATGTTGTGATTAATGAGATTTTTGCGGACTACTCCCCGGTAATTGGATTACCTGAAGCAGAATTTGTTGAGTTGTTTAATAGAACCGATCAAGCTATTGATATTACTGGTTGGAGATTCACCGACGGATCTTCTGATACGGTTGCTTTAGGTAGCTATATATTGCAAGCTGGTGCGTATGTGATTCTTACCGATGAGGATAATGCTGCCGTTTATTCTATTTATGGTTCTACAATGGGAATTGCTAATTTCCCAGCTCTTAACAACAGTGGAGATGATTTAAGATTGGAAAAAGCTGATCGTGAAGTAATTGACGAAGTTCCATACTCTTCGAGTTGGTACAACGATGCTGTAAAAGACGACGGTGGCTACACATTAGAATTGATTGATGCATTTGCTCCTTGTGGTGGTGCTACAAACTGGACAGGTTCCGTTGCCCAAGATGGAGGTACACCAGGTCGTGAAAATTCCGTACGTGCTGATAATTCAGACACAGATCCACCAAGAGTTTTGAGAGCAGTTGCTGCAACTTCAGATCAAATTTTGGTGTATTTTGATGAAACGGTGAATACTGCCACATTTGATGAGGCTCAAGTTACAATTGATGGAGGATTGAGTATTGGTACAGCAACCTTCTGGAGTGATAACATGACCCTTTCAATTCGTACCATTGGTTTATTAGAGCCAAAGACGGTTTATACCATTACTGTTGGAGACAGCATTCGGGATTGTAACGGAAACTTAATTACTACAGACAGAAGTGCAAGTGTAGTGTTGCCTGAGGAAATTGCAGTTGGAGACTTATTGATTAACGAAGTTTTATTCAATCCTTTTACAGGAGGTTCTGACTTTGTTGAGGTGTACAATATTTCAAATAAATATCTCGATATGCAAGATTTATATTTCTTAATCGTGCAAGATACGGGAGGATATACATGGGAAAGAACAGCTGAAGACTATTGGATTTTAGGTCCAGGAGAATATGTAGTGTTCTCAGAAGATATTGCAGATGTAGCAAACGATTACCCTCTGGGTAAAACAGATCGTTATCTGGAAATTGATGATTTACCATCTTACAATGATTCAGATGGAGAAGTTCTAATTGGTATTTTGGATTCAGCTTTCAATGCTACTTTATTGGATAGCATGGGATATGATAAAGACATGCATTTCGAATTGATCGATGATGACGATGGTGTTTCTTTAGAACGCATTGATTTCAATGTTTCAGCATCGGAGACAGGCAACTGGCATTCTGCTGCTAAATCGGTTGGTTATGCAACTCCAGGTTATTTGAATTCACAGTCAGCTACAATTCCTTCAGCATCTCAAAATATAGAAATTACACCAGAGTTATTTACTCCAGATGATGACGGGTTTAACGACTTTGTTACTATCAGTTATAACTTTGATCAGCCTGGATATGTAGCAAACATAACAATTTTCGATAGTTATGGAAGACCTGTAAAAGAGTTAGCGAACAACGACCTATTATCACCACAAGGATTTTATCAATGGGATGGGATCAACCAGGATGGCCGAAAGGTTTTGGTAGGTAACTATATTGTGTTGTTCGAAATTTTTGATGTGGATGGAAATCGAGAGCGTTTTAAGAAACTTGTAGCAGTTGGTGCTCAGTTTTAGGTTTTAAAGGGATTAAAAACTAAAAAAACAGATCAAAAAACACATGCTCAAACAATCGAGAACCGTAATTATAAAATCAGCGGATTTATTGTTTTGATATTTCAATAGAATTGTAAACTTTTGTACCCTGTACATTGTAAATAAACGATGAAATTACTAGAAGGAAAAACCGCAATAGTCACTGGAGCCTCCAAAGGAATAGGAAGAGCAATTGCTAAAAAATTAGTTGAACAAGGCGCAAACGTTGCCTTTACTTTTTTATCAAGTGTTGAAAGAGGGCAGGCTTTAGAGGAAGAATTATCCACTGGAGATGTTAAGGTGAAAGGATACCGATCTGATGCTTCAGACTATGCAGCCGCTGAAAAACTTGTTGAAGATGTCGTAAACGATTTCGGAAGTGTGGACGTAGTTGTAAATAATGCAGGTATTACAAAAGATAACCTGCTTATGAGAATGACCGAAGAGCAGTGGGATGACGTTCAACGAATCAACTTGAAGTCTGTATTCAACTTGACTAAAGCATGTGTAAAACCGATGATGCGTGCTCGTAAGGGATCTATCATAAACATTTCTTCAGTAGTTGGAGTAAGTGGAAATGCAGGTCAAGCAAATTATGCAGCTTCTAAAGCAGGTATTATTGGATTCTCAAAATCCATCGCTCAGGAAATAGGATCAAGAAATATTCGTTGTAATGCTATTGCACCTGGATTCATAGAAACTGAAATGACTGAGAAGTTAGATCAGGCAGTAGTAGAGGAATGGAAAAAAGATATTCCTATGAAACGTGGAGGAAGACCTGAGGAGGTTGCTGATGCAGTTGTATTCCTTGCTTCTGATATGTCTAGCTATGTTTCCGGACAAGTTATTCAGGTTGATGGTGCAATGTTGACCTAATTACTAATAGCGTTTGAATTGAATTTAACAGAAATAATTCACGAAGAGTCGCCCTGGTTCATCTTGCTTTGCTTGATGGTCGGGGCGATTTATTCTTATTTTCTTTACAATAAACAAGGTCCTTGGTCTAAAACCATTCATTATGTTTTAGCTGGATTGCGTTTTACATTGGTTGCATTACTGTGCTACTTATTGTTAGTGCCATTAGTTAGGCAGACTAAGAATTTAATTGAAGAACCGATTGTGGTGTTGGCACTCGACAACTCCAAATCTATGGAGCTGCAAGATGAACAGCAACTAAAAATCTTACTAGAACAACTTCAGAACTCTAAATCTGAATTAGAAAAAAAAGGCTACAGTGTTGAATTGACAGGTTTAGATGAGCTTTCTGAAATGAAATTGTCTCAACAAGATTCAGGTTTATTTACTCAACGACAAACTAATATTTCCTCAGTTCTAAAAAGAGTTACCACAGATTATGAGAACAGAAACTTGGTAGCTACTGTTCTAGTTTCAGATGGGATTAATAACAACGGTCTTTCACCTGAGTATCTAAGTTTGAGTTACCCCGTATTTACAGTAGGTTTTGGAGATACGACCCAACCTCAGGACGTGTTTATACCAGGAATGTATGCTAACCGAATTGCCTACTTAGGAAATTCGTTCCCAATTAAAGTGGAAGTCGGAAATAAAGGTTACCAAGGTGAAAAGGTGAATGTTAGGCTTTTGGAAGATGGAAAAGCAATCTCAACCAAATCCGTGACTTTGACCCGCCAAGGTGGAATTCAAGAAGTAGATTTTCAAGTTAATGCAGGGAAAGTTGGTAAACATCAATATGCCGTAACCGTTCAGCAGTTCGAAAACGAAGAGAATACAGAGAATAATAGAAAAACCGTTTACGTAGAAGTGGTTGATGGAAGACAGAAGATCTTAATCGCTGCCAGTGCTCCACATCCAGATATCCGTGCATTGAAAAGTGTGATTGCTCAAAAGCAGAATTACCAGTTAGAGATGTATTTCGATGGAGGAGATATGCCGAAAGGTGATGATTACGATTTAGTGATTTATCATCAGATTCCTGCGAAAGGAATGGATAACTCCAAGATTTTGGAAAAATTCTCGTCTAGTTCTAAATGGTATTTTACAGGAAGTAAAACCGACTATAATAAACTTAATCAAATTCAAAATGCATTGAAATTTGGGATAAAGGGATCACAAACGGATAATGTACAACCAGTATTCAATCCAAATACAGATCAGTTTAACTTTGAATCAGAATTGATTGGTGTATTTGGAGAATATCCACCCGTGGAAGTCCCTTTTGGTGAAATAGAAACATCTCCTTCCGTATCTACAATTTTGAAACAAAGAATAGGGAGTATAGAAACAGACAAACCTCTTTTGTGTGTAGCAAATGGAACTAAGAACAATACCAAACTAGCCTTCTTCATTGGCGAAGGAATGTGGAAGTGGAGAATGATGGAATATGCTCAGTACGAGAAATTCACTTCGTTTGATCAATTAATGGGTAAAACATTGCAGTACGCTTCTGCCAAAACCGATAAGCGAAAACTAAGAGTTTTTCCTGTAGAAGAAGAATTTTCTGTCGACGATAATGTGCAGCTAGATGTTGAGGTTTACAACGATATTTTGGAACCAGTATATGGAAAGGAAATTAACCTGAAACTAACCTCCAACGGAGAAACTTCTCAATACTCATTTGTGAATTCTGGCTCACCAGAACAAGGAGCAAGTAGTCGTTTTAGTTTGGGAAGTTTAAAAGAAGGAGTTTATAATTTTGTAGCCAGCACTTCCGTAAGTGGGAAAACTGAAAAAGCAGAAGGATCTTTTGTAGTGAAAGAAACTACCATAGAGTCTCTAAGTACCTCAGCAGATTTTGAATTGCTCCGTAAACTTGCAGATCAGAACGCAGGAACTTTTTATCAATCCAATCAGTTGAATAACTTGACAACATTCCTAATCCAACAAGACTATAAAAACAAAGTGATTAGTAGCTTTCAAGAACTTAAAGAGTTGATTAACCTCAAGTGGATTTTCTTCGTACTGCTAGGATTAGCAACATTAGAATGGGTAATAAGAAAATACCATGGGATTATTTAAGATCACATATATACTGGCTCTATCTGTTGTATGCACGTTAGTTTCTTGCAATAATAAGTCTAAAATGAAAACTATAGGAACGGAAGAAAAACCACAACGAATTCATGTTCTTAAAGAAGACGATCCAGAAGGTATAAGATGCAGAGTTATTGAAGCCGAGCTGAAAGGCGACCTTGTTAAAGTGAAGTTTGGGAATAAAAAAGCTTGTCAGAATAATTCGCTTTTAGATTATCACCTATTTACTAAACTACAGATTAATAAGACCAACCCACCACAATTGCGGATATTTTTGAATAACTTTAGTGCTCAAAACGACGCAAATTGTGATCAAGTGTTTGTAGGAACCAAGTACTTTGATTTAAGACCCCTCAAAAAGGCACTAAAATCTAACGGTATGAATTACGAACAAGTGATCCTAAATATTGATGGTAAGAGTTACGGCTCCTATCAATTAAACGAATAGAACTTTTAATTGTCCGAAACTAATTATGGAATGTAACGAACAAATTAAATCGAACGGTAAATCTAAACTAATAAGGAACTTAAAAACTCTCAGTTTGGTAGGCTGTTTCTATTTCTTTGCATACAATTCCTTTGGTCAAATTAGTTTTGGAGGTCAGCCATACACATTGCAGCATGAAGTTGCACAAGAGGATTTGAATTCCACACATTTGGTAGAATTACCCGGTGTTAATATGGATAAGGTCCTTAAGCAAGATCGTATGGAACAAGAAACAAAAGCCGTTCCACCTCGATTTGGTGTTCCTTTTGATCAATCTATTGACGTGATTCAAGAAGGGACGCGGATTATGCCCCAAGAAGACGTAGAGCTAGTTATATTGAGAATTAAATCCCCTGAGGCTACAACATTAAACTTCTTGTTTGATGAATTTCATTTAGTTGAAGGTGATCAATTATTTATTTACAATGCAGACAAATCACAAGTTCTTGGAGCTTTTGACTATAGAAGCAATCGTAAGGATCAAGCATTTGCAACAGGTTTAATCAAGGGAGAAGAAGCGATTTTCGAACTTATTAAATCTACGAAAATTGCCTCTTCCGCTCAAGCGAAAACAAAATTGAAGATTTCTAGAGTAGTTCATGGTTATAAAAACTTTAATGCTTCTCGTGGATTAGGTACTTCAGGAGCTTGTAACAACAATGTAATTTGCCCTGAAGCAGATGGATGGCGAGATGATATTCGTGCGTCAGCAATGATCCTTCTTGGTAATGGTACACGTTGGTGTTCTGGAAGTATGATTAATAATAGCCGTAGAGACGGTAAACCTTATTTCCTAACCGCAAATCACTGTTTGACAGGTAGTGTTTCCAGTTGGGTCTTTATGTTCAACTACGATAGCCCTTATTGCGACAGTCTAGTAGACGGGAACTTGAGTCAAACTTTGCAAGGAGCTCAATTGGTATCATCATCTGATTCTTCAGACTTTGCTTTGTTGCTGTTAGACGATCTTCCACCTAAAGATTACAACGTTTATTATTCAGGTTGGTCAAGAGAGAATGTGAAAAAGGACAGTGTAGTAGGAATCCACCACCCAGACGGAGATGTTAAGAAGATTTCTTTTGACTACGATTCTGTAGTTCATTCAGGTTACTATGAGCCAGGAGATAAATATTGGGAGGTTTTAGATTGGGATGACGGTACAACGGAACCAGGATCTTCTGGATCACCACTATTTGATAAGAATCATAGAATTATTGGTCAACTTCATGGAGGAGATGCAAACTGTAGCAACGATGATCAAGATTACTATGGGAAGATTTGGTCAAGCTGGGATGATTCTGAAGAACCAACCGCAAGACTTCAAAACTGGTTGAACCCAAAGGATGATTTGTTAGTACTTGATGGAGAGGATTTCAATGTGCCACAAGATTCTATTGATGTTGCAATATCATATTCAGATAACTTCGAATTTTCGTGCGACGAATTGCTTTTCCCAGAAGTTGTAATTCGAAACCTTGGTGCAGATACTTTAAACAGTGTTGTTATTCATTATGAAGTAGCTGGGGTGCAAGATTCTGTACGTTGGACAGGACAGTTACCTTGCTTGAATCAAACTATAATTGTATTGGATACGATTCAGTTGGTTAGTGGAGATAATGATTTTATGGCATACATCGGAACAGTAAATGATTCAATTGTGGATTCTGTTACCGTAAATGATACCGTGAGAAGAACGTTCAGAAGTGGAACAGTATTGGATTTAAATGTAGTATCTGATTTCTTTGGATGGCAAAATGCGGTGATCGTGGAGAATGATGAAGGGCAACGATTATATGCTAGAAGTGGTTTCCCTGATTTAGAATCTACATCGGAACGTTTTTGCTTGGTGAATGATTGCTATAAAGTAACCATAACCGATGCAGAGGGAGATGGAATGTGTTGTAATTGGGGTGCAGGCTTGGTAAGTTTAGTATTAGACGGTAATGCAATTTTAGCGCAAGGCAACTTTATGGACTCCATAGTCGTTGATATTTGTACAACGGATTCCACAGATACCTTCTCTGTTTACATTAGTAATATTGAAGAAAACCTTCTTGGTGAGAAAATTGACTTTATTCCAAATCCGGCAAATGATTTTGTGATGGTTAATTTATCTCCAAGGCATACAGGTAAAAACATTGAAGTATACAACATGTCTGGTAAGTTAATAAGAAGTGAAGAGGTTGTTGGAACCAAGACGGTTATTGATGTATCTGGTTTGGAGAATGGAGTATATTTAATGAAATTAACAAACTCAGATCTGACTCCTACTAAGGTAGTAGTGTTAAGATAAAGCTAGATTTGGGCCTTAACTCATAATTAAGAATAATGAGAAGAAACAATTTGAAAAAAGCAGTACAGTATGCGCTTGCACTTGGATCAACTCTTTGGTTAGTTTCATGTGATTTAAGCGATGATCGTATTCAAGATACCTCAGATATCCGTGAAGAGTTGAATAACAGAAAGCTTAAGAAAATAACTGAAGGTGAAATTTACACAGCGGTAAGTGAAGCGGGAAGTTTCATTGTTGCTCAAAGTACCGATTCTTTAAAGAGTCATCTAACAGGTGCAATAGAGAAAGAAGGTATTACAGGAGCTATGAAATACTGCAGTATGGAAGCATTAAACCTTACAAGTCGTTTGTCAGAACGTTATGACGTTGATATAACGCGTTATACAACCAAACCAAGAAACAGTCAGAATATGGTTCCAGAAGGGATAGAAAAAACTATTCTTGAGGCATATGAACTTAGTGCTGCAAGCGGAAACGACGTAGCACCCCACATTGAAATACAGCAGGAAGATATTTTATATATGCAACCAATTATGGTGCAGCCTCTGTGCCTTAAATGTCATGGTGAACTGGGTGTAGATATTAATGATGAGAGTTCAACAACGCTATCGAGTTTATACTCAGAAGACAAAGCAACTGGTTATAAATTAGGTGAACTTCGTGGGATGTGGCGCGTGAAATTCGATAAGAAGGACTTTATTAAAAATATGAAGTAGTTTGTAGGATGATGAAAAAAGGTAATATATCGAAGAACATTATAGTTAGATGGCTTGCATTAACTCTGCTTTTAACTTTAACAAATGTTACCTATAGTCAAAACTCTGATACACTTAAAGCCTTTCCAATTGTTCATGCTGATTTTGGTGCATACCTACCAGGAGGGGGTTTAGCTAATCGTTTCGGTTGGAATGTTGAGATAGGAACTGGATTCTGGTGGAAGACAAAAACTAATTGGCTTCTTGGTGTGGATGGTTCATTTATTCTTGGGGATCATGTGAGAGACGATAGTACCATCCTAGATAACTTGATCAATTTGGATGGAGGTATTGTAGGAGAAGATGGTCAATACGTGCTTTATCAACTATATGAGAGAGGATATAAGTTGCCAGTTTTTAAAGTTGGTAAGATCTTTCCAGTAAGAATTTCCAATGCAAATGTAAATTCTGGCTTCTTTGCTACTATTGGAGCAGGATTTATGCAGCATAAAATTAGAATTTATGATCAGAGTAAGAATTTTGTACATATTCGGGATGACTATGTAAAAGGCTATGATAAATTAACCAATGGTCTCATGTTAAATGAGTCGTTTGGATATATGTACTTTGGAAAGCGTAGAAGAGTTAATTTTTATGTCAGTATTGATTTAGTACAAGGATTTACTAAAAACAGAAGATCATTTAACTTTGATACACGTACAGCAGAGAATGAACCACGTTTGGATCTGCAGCACGGAATGAAGGTTGGTTGGATTATACCTATTTACAAAAAAATGGCAGAAGGCTATTATATTCGTTAATCACAGAAAATTATTTAGCATTTATTTTTCAATTCGCTAATAAACAGTACCTTTGCATCCCCTTTTAAAATCGGGGAACTATTGTTAACTATAAAAATAAAGGAAAGTGACTAAAGCAGAAGTGATTAACGAGATTTCGGATCAAACTGGAATAGAAAGAAAGGATGTGCAAGCAACAGTAGAAACTTTTTTTGCGGTTGTTAAAGAGTCAATGGTTGATGGGAAAAACATTTATGTTAGAGGTTTTGGTAGTTTTGTGAACAAGAAAAGAGCAAAGAAAATAGCTAGAAACATCTCTAAAAACACATCGATAGTAATCGATGAGCATTTTATACCAAGTTTTAAGCCTTCTAAATCTTTCATAGATCAGGTTAAGGGTAGTACGAAAGTTAAAGAAGTAAATAACTAAGACATTTTTTTATAACGATATTAAACAAAGCGAATTATGCCTTGCGGAAAAAAAAGAAAAAGACATAAGATCTCTACTCACAAGAGAAAGAAGAGACTTAGAAAAAACAGACATAAGAAGAAATAATTCATAAGCAGTAAATAATTGATCGCAGATTTAGTCTTGATATTGTAGAATATCCATTGAATGACTAGTGAACTAATTATAAATTCTTCCGGTAAGGGTGATAGGATTGCCCTACTGGAAGATAAAGTACTGTCCGAATATCATTTCGAAAGTTCTGAAATCCAATATAAAGTTGGTGACATCTTCCTAGGTACGGTCCGAAGGACAATGCCGGGGTTGAATGCCGCTTTTGTGGATGTTGGACATTCGAAAGATGGGTTTCTCCATTTTCACGATTTAGGAGTAAACTTCAAAACTTTTAACAAGTTTGTAGGACAGTCGCTTTCTGATAAGAATACTTCTGCCAGTCTATCTAATATTAAGTTCGAAGCCGAATTAGATAAGCTAGGTAAAATATCTTCGTTAATGAAGGGTGGACAGCGTGTGCTTGTTCAAATCGACAAAGAGCCCATTTCAAGTAAAGGACCTCGTCTTTCCAGTGATATTTCTTTAGCTGGACGTTATGTGGTGCTTGTTCCATTTTCAAAATCTATTTCGGTTTCCCGTAAAATTGCGGATCGTGCCGAAAAAGATCGCCTTAAGAAGATTATCACCTCTATTAAACCAAAGAACTTTGGTGTAATTGTTAGAACAGTTGCGCAAGGGAAAACTTTGGATGAATTAGAGCGTGATCTTACTAATCTTGTTAGAAATTGGCAGGAAGGGATCAAAAAACTTAAGGTTTCAAAACCTAAGGATAAAATTGTTGGTGAAATGGATCGAACTTCATCCATTTTACGAGATGTTCTTAATGACAGTTTTGACTCTATCACCGTAGATTCTGAATCTCTGTATTTGGATATCAAAAAGTATCTAAGAGAAATAGCTCCTGAGAAGGAGAACATCGTAAAACATCACAATTCTAAAAGCAAAATCTTCGAAGCATATGGAATCGAGAAGCAATTGAAAGCTTCTTTTGGAAAATCCATAGCAATGAAAGGAGGAGGATATCTTATCATCGAGCAAACGGAAGCTCTTATGGTGATTGATGTCAATAGTGGAAGCCAGAAAAATTCGAGTCAGGCAGATTCTGCACTAAATGTTAACCTGCAAGCAGTTGAAGAAATTGGTCGTCAACTTAGATTGAGAGATATTGGAGGAATCATTGTAGTTGACTTCATTGATATGCGTGCTGCAGAGGATCGTAAGAAAGTTTATGATCGTATGCGCGAAATCATGAAAGCGGATAGATCTAAGCACACCATACTTCCGTTAACCAAGTTTGGTTTGATGCAGATTACTCGTCAAAGAGTTCGTCCTGCTATCAACATCGCTACTCGTGAGGTTTGCCCTACTTGTGATGGAACAGGGAAAATCACAGCAAGTATTTTGGTTTCAGATCGAATTGAAGATACCATCGATTTTTTAGTGAATAAGCAACGTGAGAAAAAGATTTCCTTGTTCTTGCATCCATTCTTATATTCACATTTTACTAAGGGAGTTTTCTCAAAGCGCTTTAAGTGGTGGAGAAAATACAATACTTGGGTACAGTTATACAAAGATTCTTCATTGCCAATTACCGAGTTTAAGGTATTTAACAAGGTTGGTGAGGAGATTGAATTATCATAACCCTTTTTA
>JAHDFW010000118.1:6767-12896 GCA_020627945.1 Cytophagales bacterium | reverse complement strand
AGAATACAAAATTTGTTCGATTAAGATGGTAGTTTTTTAGTGGGGAGGAAGGTTTACACAAGAATTAACCCTTCAAAATCTCCTTAAACTCACTTAGTATAGCAGCAGTCGCTCCCCATACCACCTTATCTTTTATATCAAAGGCGGGGACTTTCAACTCTCCATAGTTTTTGGTTGGAACCGTAGCTTTATAAACAATGGAATCATCTAGAAGAATTTCAACTGGAAATGTAACCACCTCTGCTACTTCTTCTTCCTGCAAATCAAATTGAGGTTCTGATTCTAACCATCCCACAAATGGATGTACGATAAAGTTGCTTGGCTTAATATAAACTTGAGTCAGTTTGCCCAACACTTGCATTCCATCCACACCTACTTCTTCCAAGGTTTCACGAATTGCGGTTGCTTCTAAATCAAGATCTTCATTCTCCATTTGACCGCCAGGCAAAGCAATTTGACCACTATGAACTCCATCATATGTTGGCCGTTGAATTAGCACCGAATACCATTGATCATTTTTCGGGTAAAGTAAGAGCATTACAGCACTTTTCCGTGCGTTATCCAACACATGTTGAGGTTCTTGTTTAAATCGAACCATGGACATTTTGTGATGTGCTTCAACACCTGGTAGTTGTGCTATTCCAGACTTTACTTTTTCTAATAATTGATCCATATCTGAAACTTAAAACACATTCAACTTGTATTTGGTTCTTACCAACTCTCCATTGACAAAAGACACCTCAATAATTAAAGGTTGATTGACTTGCGACGAATTTAGTTTAACATCAAACGGTGAGTGATTTACCTCTTTAATCAATTGACCAGCAGCATTAAAGATTCTTGCTTCCTGAATAGCTTCATTACTTTCTAGTATAAAACCTCCATTCGTTGCGATAATTGAGATTTTGGATCCAAAATTGGATTCATTGATACCTAAGGGGGATGGTTGTTTATTAAGCCATGCAGCAATGGTATCCGAAATACTAGTTTGAAAATTAGGTTCTCCATAATACGTTCCGTAGTGATTAACCGAATCAAACAAAACATAGGTATAATTCGAATTACCAAGTTTTTGCTCAAATTTGAACATCTCTTCTTTTGGCACATTAAAATCATTAGAGCCTTGCAAAAACAATGCTGGCAATTCACTATTTCGATAGTTGCTCACCACTGAATCGGTATTGTCTATCCAGCTCTTCCAAAAGTGTGGATAGGCATTCTCAAAAACCTTATCCTCTGGATATGTTCCAGTTCGAATAGAATCAAATCCTACATAAAGTAGGTCTGCCAAGGAATCAGCAGTTATAGTATCTTGTTCGCACCGATAAAAAATCTCCTGTACCTGGTAAGTATAGATGGAATCGATAGGAGTACATAATCCTGCTAATGATATCAGGTGTGACACGTGTGACGATTGCATGGCAATTTCAGGAATCAGAGAAGCTCCCTGACTGTGTCCTAACAGTATAATACAGTTCGAATCTATGAACCTATGATCTTTTAAATGCTCTACAGCAGCTACTCCATCTTGAACAAAGTCACCAACATCTATGGTTGTAGGGTTCAAAAACTGGTGTGTAAATGTTCGCTTATCATATCTAAAAACAGCATAATTTCTAAGGTTCATTTGAATAGATAGATCCTGAAAATTGCGAAGAGTACTTCCTACTAAATCTGGATAAAGACAAGCATAATTCCCTCCCACAAATTGAGCCGTTTGATTGCGATCACTAGGTCCAGATCCATGAACTAATATAATTAATGGAAACCTATGATTGGTATCTGGTAAGGACAACGTACCATTCATGGTAAGTCCTGTACTTCGAAACTTGACCTCTTCGGTTATTTGTGCATTAATTTGAATGAAGCTCAATATCAAAATTGATAAAAGCCAATGCGATTTACTTAAAGATAGAGACATAATTTTTAATGTTGCTTAATCAAATTTCCGCTTTGAAACCATCTACTCAATCTCAATCCCCACTACACAAACATCATCCAGTTGCGAGCAGTTGCCTTCGTTCATCCAATTTACGAAAGCTTTATCTAATATTTCTTTTTGATCGGGAAGAGTATGAGACTGACAAGAAAATAGCAACTCACCAAGTTTAGACTTCATGAATTTTTTGCCTTTGGGTCCTCCAAATTGATCTACAAAGCCATCGGAAAAAGCATAAACTCTATCTCCCTTTTTAACTTCAAAGGTGCGCAAAGTAAATGGCTTTTCTCGATCCAAGTATGGACCAACGGGCTGTTTATCCGCCTTTATTACATTGATGTACTTTCCGGTTGGTTCGTTCGCGATAAAATCATCCAACCCTTTTTCATAATCTGAGATTACCCAAAGGCTATTATAAGCACCCGCATATTGTAATTGGTTATTGGACTTATCCCAAACGCAAATCGAGATATCCATTCCATCTTTTTGAGAGGACTGCCCTTTTTGATGCAGTGAACGAATAATTCTTTCCCGCAATTGATTTAGAATAACATCTGGTTGATACTCCTTTCCTTCTACAATTATCGCGTTTAGAAGTGCCGCGCCCAACATGCTCATAAATGCTCCAGGTACACCATGACCTGTACAATCGGCAACTGCCCAAATCGCATAGTCCATTTCTGGGACATAATGCGCCCAATAAAAGTCACCACTTACAACATCGCGTGGTTTGAACAATATAAATCTTTCTTTACAAATCTGATCCCACTGCGCGTCGTAAGAAAGTACTGAACTTTGAATTTTTTCGGCGTACTGAATACTATCACTAATTGATTTATTCTTCTTCTCAATGATGTTCTTTTGCGATTCAATTTCATCAAACGCTTTTTTCAATTCCACATTTTTAAGACGAATTACTTCTGCCTCTTTTCGAATAGAATTGATCTCATATTGATTCTTAAGGTTATGAATCATACTAGCGTTTTGCTCATTGTACACTTCCTTATGAATTTCACTATGCGTCTTAAAATGCTCTAGAGCTTTTGGGAAATCTCCATGTTGTTCATACAAATTTGAAAAGGCAAGATGCATTTTTTGCATTTCGTTCTTAGCCCCTAATCTGGTAGCCAATTCTAACCCTTCCGTCAAGGTAGCTTCCTGAAGTTCTAATTCCCCTAAATTACCGTAGTTTATTCCTAAGTGAAACAGTGTCTCACAAGTCAGCGTCTTATCATCAGCGGCAGTGCTCCGCTCTATACTCTTCTTTAAGTAAGGAGTAACTTCTTGATAATTACCCTTTCTATCTTCAATGATTCCAAGATTAAAATAAACCCAACCTTTAACTGAATCTTCAACTTTCTCATAATTGACGCAGGTCTCAAAATATTCGATCGCTTTGTCAAAATCACCCATCTCCATATAGGTTTCTCCTGTATTATTCAGTGAACCTGAGTAACCAAGATGATCACCTATTTCCTTACGAATTTCAAGACATTTGAGATTACACTTCAGACGATTATCATTGTCGCCTAAAAACATATATACAGCACCAATACTGTTTAGTATATCGGCTTCATCTTTCTTATCGTTCATTTCCTGAGCAATCTCCAGAGCTGCAGAAGATTTTTCCATGGAGGAATGATAATCTGAATATCGCCAAAGACAATACCCCTGAGTTTTCAAGGCTTGACCTATACCTTTTTTATAGTCAAGATTCGTAGATAATTCTTCAGCAAGAAATGCAGCTTGATATGATTCACCCAAATTGGAACGACGGTTATTCCAAGCTTGTTCATTCAAAGCATTAATATTAGCCTCATTTTCACCTTTTTCAATTATTTCTTTAATCCAAGGTGCTATGTTATCCAAATTTACCATTCGGTATACCCTACAATAATTGATTCAAACTTAAGGTTTCACAACTGTTACCCACTGTCCTTTTTTACGTCCCGAAATTGTATTGTCATACATCGCTTCACAATTAACGGCAGGCAAATAATATTTACCTTCATATGTAGCATTCAGCAACACAACAAAAGTCTTCGTATTACCTGCACGGAGATCGAAATAAGTCATAACTCGATCGTCTCTTATGTCCTGATAAGTTGGAACACTTTTAAAATGAGGAGAAGAATTATCACCATTCAGACGCATATTTCGAATCTCCCATCCTGACGGGAAAATTTGAGTAAGTGCCATCTCTTTATAATTACCTCTATAACCTGGGTTCTTAACAGTAACTTCCGCTTTAAAGTCCGTTCCTTGCTCAAGGTTAATCGGATCAACAGTGTTACCATCCAAATCTTTGTAAACCACAGAGAGTACTAAATCGTTCTCAGCATCTGTTTCGTTGCCTGCCATTGGAATTCCAGAAGTAATAATTCGTACAAATAGCACATTGTCTCCACTATTAGTTAGATTGATACTATTAGTTTTCTTTTTAACCGAGATATCAGTTTGATCGATTGGTAAATCTGTGGTTGCATTTTTCTTACCGTCACCACCAACTTGGTAACTATACTTAATTGACTTACCTACAGAGTTTTCACCAACAAACTTACCTACTGCCATAAGACAATAAGCTGTTGTTTGTGTACTCATCCATCTTTTATTATTACTCAGCGAACCAGAAATTTTCTTAAGAACATCTTGTGCATCTGATTTTCTATCCATCTGAACTAAAGCCTCTAAAATCATAGCTAAATCCCTATCTCTAGAACCATATGAGTAAGACAACTCTTGGTATTCTTCTACATCTCGAGAAGCATTCTGAACCATAGAACTAGCGACTTCTTCTTGACCTGCTAATTGATATGCAGCAGCAAGTCTCCATTTGGCTTCATCAGACAATTTCACATCTTCTTTAAGGCGGTTCATACTTGGTAAATCCGCATCTCCCGCCAATGCTAAAGTATAGAGTCTATAAGCTTGAAGAAAATCTCCCCTATTGTATCCATATTGACTATTTCTTGTCCAATTAGAACTCTGATTTTTCTGATACTTTGTCCAATTTTTCAACATAGACGCAGGAACCATGTAACCCAATTCTTTTGCCTCTAACAAGAAATGTCCTGCATAACTACTTCCCCAATTATTGGATTGACCTTGTCCCGGCCAATATGCAAATCCACCATCATTTGTTTGGAAACTTTTCAGTCGATCAATGCCAGATTGAATGTTATTCTTGATTTTGTTTTTAGTTTCATCATTCAACTTAGTTAAACGGTCTAAAAACAACTGCGGGAATACCGAAGATGTAGTTTGTTCGATACATCCATGAGGGTATTTAATAAGATATTTCAAACGTTGATCAAGGTTGATAGGAGGAATAGAAGAAACTTCTAAAACTGCCTCATTGGTTCCTGAAATACCTGGTAAAGTATAATTCGAATTCCACGACTCACCTCCTTCAAGAACTTTGCTGATCACATCTACCGTTCTTGGATTTGGAGCACGAACGTCTAATTCAATTTCATAAGTAGCAGATTCACTTCCACTTTTTGCTATAATTTGAACTTTACCTTTCCCTAGTTGCTCAGCAACATCAAAATCAAACGCAATGGTTTTTTCTCCTTCTGCAGAAAACGAAAGACTTTTCTTAGCATCACCGCTTAATTTGAATTTGCTATTTGGTTTAACTTCAACCGACACATTTTTGATCTTCTTATCCATTGCAAAAACAGTGACAGGCAGTTTCACTTTTTCGCCTGGACTAAGTACTCTTGGTAAAGTTGCAACCACCATTAATGCTTCCTTAACCGGCGTGGCTTTTTCTGCTGAACCGTAAGCTCCTTTATCTCCTGCAATAACCATTGTTCTAACCGAACCAACATAGTTAGGCATTTTGAAGTCTATGCTTTTAGTACCACCTACATCTAAACTATAAGGACCAAAATATTTCACCATAGGCTTAAATCGGTTGGCTTTATTCCCACCTTTTTTACCCATCAATTCACCATCACCACCAACTTTTAACAACGCAGCCATTTTACCTGAAAATGCACCTAATACATCTTCATACATATCCCATGATTTCACCCCAAGTGCTTCTCTAGCATAGAAAGTATTCCATGGTTCAGGTGTTTTGAATCTGGTTAAATCTAACAGACCTTCATCTACAACCGCAACTGTAAAATTCATGGCTTTACCATTTTTCTCAGACACCTTGATAGAAACATCTTCATTAGGTG
>JAHDFW010000118.1:0-6667 GCA_020627945.1 Cytophagales bacterium | reverse complement strand
TTCATGGCTTTACCATTTTTCTCAGACACCTTGATAGAAACATCTTCATTAGGTGCAAGTACATCAGGCATATTGATAACAGGTTCAAGATGCGTTTGAGGATCTTCAACTTTAATAGGAACAACCCCATAAAGTCTCATTGGTAAATCATTCTTGGTAAAGTTATGCGGTTGAACCAAAGTAACATTCACATACGCGTTTGGAGACATCTCTTTAGTTACCTCGAAAGTATAATTGGTTTGAGATTCATTTGGATCAATATCAACCCAATCTGCCTTTACAATTTTAGAACCTGTTTCAATAGTTACTAAAGCTCTTCCTGCCTTACTACTAGGAAAGGAAACATTAGCTTGATCTCCTACTTCATAAGTTGACTTATTAGTACTAAACACCAACATAGAAGCTCCACCTGGATTATCCTTTTGAGCTCTTCCTGCCCAATTCGGCCAATCTATATAACATGTTTTTCCAGTTGCATGACCTCCCTCTGGATCTTCAATTCGAATTAAATAACGTCCCCAACTTGGGTATTTCACATTAATATTAAAGCTACCATTTCCGTTTTGATCTGTAGAAACATCAAACTTACTAATTACCGTATGATTTACTCTTCCGCTATAATTTGCAAGATCATTTGACCCAGTGCTTTCCCACCACCAACGCCAATTTACTTCATATAAATACGCCTTTAATCCAGATACTGATTTTGGATTTCCCTCTGCGTCGGTAGTAACAATCTCAATCTTATGATCCTTATCCGTTAATAACATCCCTCGAGCCTTGTCTCCTTTAGGAATTTTAACACCTATAAAGGTTTCATATGGAGCGTAAGGAATACTAAATTGATCAATACTGAATTCACCACTTTCCTCAAAAACTTTGATGTCGAATTTTGCTTTCAACATTCCAGGAGGGTTGTTTGAAACGCCTAAATCCGCACTGATATTCGCTCGTCCCTCATTATCAATTGAGCCATTATAAACCACGATTTCATCTGGTGAAAACATACGAATCGGGTCGTCAAATTCATACCCTGAATAACGTTTAAAACTAGTTTTTGTAGTACTCAAAGTAGCCATAACCTTAGCTCTAAGGTTTCGCGCTATTGCACCATGCAACCACTTAACCTCCATGTCCCCACTTACTTCCTCATCTCCGCTTGCAATAATATCTTTACCAAAGTCCAACTTGATCTTTAATCGGTTAGGCTTAACCGTTTCAATTTTGATGTTTTTAGTAAATGTTGCTCCCCCTACTCTAACTTGTGCTGTCCAGTTTCCTGTAGGTGCTTCTGGTGAAGTTGCTGTACTGAAGTTATAAAAACCTCCTACGCCATTGGTAAGGATTTTTTCTTCCACCAACTGTCCATCTGGATTTTTTAATTCAAAATTTACTGGATGAGCCTTTGGTAAAACACCTTCTTTATCCTCTAAAATAAAATTCAGATACAACGAATCTCCAGGACGCCAAACTCCTCTTTCTCCATAAATAAATCCTTTGATTCCCTTTTGAACAATGGATCCAGATACATCAAACTTACTCATTGACAGAGAAGAACCGTCATCTAAACGTAAGTAACCTCGTTGTGCACCTTTTTTAGCCACTAATAGGTAAGGGTTCGACTTAACTGGAATTTTTGCCATTCCCTTACCGTCTGTAGTAACGGAGTTCAGTTTCTGCTGTTGAAAATTATAAATCTCAATTTCAACGTTGGACATTGGTTCTGTGGTTTTTAAGTCTGAAATTGCAAACCACATTTCTTTATTATTCCCACGCTTAGCAATAATTCCCAAATCAGAAGCTAATACATTGCGCGATACTTCTCTACGATTTCTACTGTAGTAACTAGAATGACACGGGTTGTCTCGCTCATTCCAATCATAATCTGGATCATAATCATAGTAATAGTCTTCGTAACCATCCCAGTAACTATTTTCAGATTCCTCCATTTCATCCCAATTCTCAGTATCCATTTCCTCCATGGAACTTTCATTTGCATCAGATTCGTCTCCACAAACGTATAATGATTCCGACTTTTTAAACGACAGATAAACCTTATAAATGGCCCCTGGGTCAGTTTTAATGTAGTCCGATAAATCAAGTGAAAAATTATTCCATTCACCTAAATCGACAGATGGATCACCAGACAATAAAATTTTGTCTTGATACACTACTCTACCAACTCTTTTCAATTCACGTTGCCCTTCCAAACTATTGACTTGCAGAAATTGCGCTACATTATCTTCATAAATTTTAACAATTTTTACTCTTACAGCTTTTAGGTTCACTGCTTTAAACGGGAACAATAAACCTTCTTCTGTTGAAGGAATGATCGTTCCTTTTCCAAGCAATTCGATATTAGGTTTGATGTTCTGGAATACTACACGAATTTCGGTACCTTCAGTCATTTTATAACCAAGAGAATTCTTTACACCTGGAAATATTTCTAACTCTTGCACGCCCGCCAATCTAGACTTAGGATATACTTTAATTTCGTTATCAGAAATGTCAAAATCCAGATTTCTACTTCCTCCAATTGTTATCAAACCTTTTAAAGTTTGCTGTGCCTGCAAAGGATCCGAGAACACCAACGAAACATATTGTTCTGGATGTTGAACAACATTGGTCTGAATAAGTTTAAAATCTCCTAATGATGGAATTTCAACGTCCTGAGAACCTTTGAGATCAATATTTAATGGAGAACCATCCCACTTCAAGGATACACTGCTCGGCTCTTGACCACGAGCTACATTTTCTACCGTAAAACCATGTGAAATCCCGTTCGCGTCGTGCTCCCAAGTAATTTCTAAATCTTTACCACTCTGACTAGCTTTTAAAACCTTTTCTAATTCTTTTTCAATTACATCAGCAGTGGTAACATTTCCATAAATTTGTTGCCTTGATAAATCCTTTTGATCATAAGCCTTTATTCCCTGAAAGTTAACTTCAAAAGACTGTTGAATAATTCTAATAGTAAACTTAAATACTTCCAATTCAGCTGGTACTTCTTTCAGTTCCCCTAACTTAAAATCGACTTCAATAGACTCTCCTGCTGGCAAAGGTGAACTAGGTCTAAATTCAACCGTTTTGGAATCCAACCAATACGACTCTCCATCTATGGAAGGAGAAAATTTAAATAACTTTTCACTGATTGGTTCAGTATAATCAATATCCCCTTGAACATCTTCAATAAGTCTTACTCTAATTGTAGATTGAGAAGAAATACTCCCTGTAGTATAAGCCGAGATATAATTAGCAAAGGCTGGGTCAAAAGATTCTGGCTTTTCATCTTTTGAACAGGATATAAATAATGCAAAAAATAGAATGCACAACAACGATAGTTTCCCGGTGACTGAATTATTCATGAGTTAAGGTTTAAAAGAGGTTATAAACAGTGTGTAATCTGAAAAGTAATGCTAAAAGTAACTAGAATAGAGCAAAAAACGAAACGTGTTGAACTCTTTTATCAATAGAATTACTGTACTGAATTGTAAATTAAAATTCAGCGCTTATTTTTGTATATGCAAATCATAGAAAACTACATTGGAGGAAAACTCCTTAAACCCGTTAGCGGAGAATATTTAGATAACTTCAATCCAGCAACTGGCAGTGTCTATTCTCAAATTCCAGACTCAGATCAACGCGATGTGGAAATGGCTGTAGAAGCTGCAAAAAATGCATTTAAGAAGTGGTCAGAAACACCTTATGAGCAGAGAAGTAGGATCCTTTGTAAGATAGCTGACCTCATAGAAGAAAACCTGGACAGGTTAGCATTAGCAGAATCAACTGACAATGGAAAACCTTTAAAACTAGCTACCAAAGTAGACATTCCAAGAGCTTCGGCCAACTTTAGATTCTACGGTACTGCCATAATGCACTATGCTTCAAAATCGCACTACATGGAAGGTAATGCGGTTAACTATACCATGCGTGAACCGATTGGAATAGCTGGGTGTATATCTCCTTGGAATTTGCCATTGTATCTTTTCACCTGGAAGATTGCACCTGCTTTAGCGGCTGGAAACTGTGTAGTAGCAAAACCATCGGAGGTAACTCCAATGACAGCTTACTTGCTTTCTGAAATTTGCATAGAAGCTGGATTGCCAGATGGAGTACTAAATATTGTACATGGTCTGGGTCCAAAGGTGGGTCAAGCAATTACCGAACACACGGAAATCCCAGTTATCTCATTTACAGGAGGAACTGTAACTGGTAAAAACATAGCGGCAATTGCAGCACCAATGTTCAAAAAAATGTCACTCGAATTAGGGGGTAAAAATCCTAACATCATCTTTGCCGATTGTGATTTTGACGAGGCACTAAAGACGACGGTTCTATCTTCTTTTGCTAATCAGGGTCAAATTTGTCTTTGCGGATCTCGAATATTCGTACAACGAGAAATTTACGATAAGTTCAAAGATGCCTTTGTAGAAAAAGTTAAAAAACTCACAGTTGGCGACCCCTTAGAACAGGTAAATTTGGGAGCTGTTGTTTCTAAACCACATCAAGAAAAGGTTCTTTCGTATGTAGAACTTGCCAAAGAAGAAGGTGGAGTCGTACTTGCGGGAGGCAATAAAGTTACTCTAGAAGGAAGATGTAAGGAAGGTTATTTTATCGAACCAACCATAATTGAAGGATTGGATTATAAATGTAGAACCAATCAGGAAGAAATCTTTGGTCCAGTGGTTACATTAACACCCTTCGACACAGAAGAAGAAGCGTTAGAAATGGCAAATTCAACTCAATATGGACTTGCTGGTACAATTTGGACAAGCAATTTAAAAAAGGCGCACCGTGTAGCACATGAACTAAAAAGCGGCATCGTATGGATAAATTGTTGGCTTTTACGTGACCTTAGAACACCGTTTGGAGGGATGAAAAACTCTGGTGTTGGTCGAGAAGGAGGTTTTGAAGCTTTGGACTTTTTTACTGAACCCAAAAATATTTGTGTAAAATTGTAATGTTTTTCGTAATTTGCAAGTTAAAAGTAACTAGGATTAATGGGTAAATTAAGATGGATTTGGGGGCTTTGTTTATTGTTCGCTTCATGGACAACTGTCTCAGCTAATGAAGTATTTGATGCAACAAGCATCTTTGTTACGGATACAGTTGACGCAAGTGCTTGTACTTTGGATACTTTAGAATTCAGAGCTCCAGCAGGAATGACCAATTATGTTTGGTATACAGCTTCTGGACCATCATCACCACTGGCAGCTGATGTTGTAGGTGATGTAACTGGATTCGGAGACACCATATTTTGGTACAGTACAGATTCCACTACCGCGTTTTTCGTAACGTCAAATGCTATTTATTTCCAACCCGTTACTGTTGAGTTTTTTAATCCTGGATTAGGGGCTACTCAATTCATTACTTTTGATATTACCTTCGAAAAAGCAAATACATTTGACCCTGCATTTACTGCAGATCTTGGAGCAGATCAATTTAGATGTGGAGGAACGGAAGTAATTCTTACAAACTTTGACCAGAAATACGAAGAAAGATGGTTCCCTGGAAATATATCTGGAGACTCACTAACAGTAACAACAACAGGCACTTATAGGCTTTGTGCTTACAGTCGTGGTAGTTTTAATTCGGACCCATTTACATGTAGAGTTTGTGACTCGGTTGAAGTTATTATTAACCCAAGCCCACAAATAAATGCTTCTTCTGGCATCCAAGACACCATAATTTGTAGCGGTGACCAGATAACCGTATCTCCAACCGTAACTAATGGAATCGGGTTTTATAACTATGAATGGAAATTGGATCCAACTCTAACCAGTACAAATACTCTAGCGACAACAACCAATATTAGTAGCCCTGGAATAAACAACTACAGATTGGTCGTAACAGATACATCAAAAGCAAAATGTGCAGATTCAATGGATTTTCGCATCGAGAAAGCTACTGAACTAATTGCTAATTCTGCATTTACGGATTCTGTAGTTTGTGCATCTGATGTAATTGATTTAATAGGAAGTGCATCTGGTGGCAAAATAACTTATGATGTAAATTGGTTCTCCTTAAGCCCAAAAACATCTATTGCAACGAGTGAAACAACTCCTATTCAAGTTTCAACATCCACTCAATTCATATTTGAAGTAACGGATAGTATAGGATGTTTTGATGCTTCTGATACGGTAACCGTTTCCCCAACAGACTTACAACTTATCAATACAACGCCTGGAGGAGTAAATGAGATTAAAATATGTGAAAAGGACACTACTGAAATGAGTGTTGCAGGTGCTGGAGGTGCTGGAGGATATACATACTCTTGGTCACCTACCGATAGTTTATTTACACCTAATGACTCCTCTACATTATGTGATATGACTACTACAACCACATATACCGTAAGAGTCACTGACGCAGGAGGTTGTTTTCTGGAAGATTCTTTTAATCTAGAAGTTGTTAGACTTCCGTTTATAGTACTTAACACTGGAGATAGTACAGTATGCCTTACGGACTCTATTCCAGTAATTGCAGAAGCAATTTTTGGAACGGGAGATGGTTACACTTATACCTGGAGACTACAGTTTGATGGATTTGATACATTAATAAGTGACAGTGGCAATACGGCGATCTTTATCAAAGATGAGCCACAACTACCCAACGATGTGATCGTATCCGCAACGGATAGTGCTGGATGTAAGTCTGGTCTTGTATC
>JAHDFW010000117.1:7542-13040 GCA_020627945.1 Cytophagales bacterium | reverse complement strand
ATTCTAATGAATATTAGGATCGTTTTCAGATTTCAGATTTCAATTTTCTTATTTGCAAGGCAACTATATAAGAAATGAGTCGACAAGTTTATTCCCAGATATTCGGATTGATCCATAACTATCGGGTTGGGGAGGAATAATATTTACGTGCTTTTTTGTTTATTAAGGCCGAAACAAAAAAACGCGAAATCCGAAAACTGAAAATCTGAAAACTCATTCAAAGAATATTAGGGTCGTTTTCTGATTTTAGATTTCAATTTTCTTATTTGCAAGGCAAACGTATAAGAAATGAGTTCCCCAGATATTCGGATTGATCCCTTAAAATAATAAGCAATCACAACTTCTTATTATTTGCATTTGTCGATTAGAAAAAGGTCTATGACTAAATTTTTTTCTTCCTTTTGACATATTACTTTATTTATTGTTTTAAAATTGTAATATGGTAAGACACGCATTGATTTTGGCAATCGGACTGATATGGACAGGGCTTTCATTTGGTCAAGAAAAGGAATATTTTCAGCAGGAAGTTGATTTTAAAATTAAGACAAGACTTGACGATGAAGGTCACTTTTTAGTTTCAGAGGCTAACATCAGTTATAAGAATAATTCTCCAGATACTTTAGCGGAATTATATTTCCATTTATGGCCAAATGCTTACCAGGATAATAAATCAGCTTACGCGAAGCAGCAAATTCGTATAAGAAAGGATCGTTTTTACTTCAGTGACGATGATAGTTATGGAGGGATCGATGGTTTCCACTTTTTAGATGGGAAGGATACTTTGATGTATAAATTCGATACTCCTGATAGAGATGTGTGCTTAGTACGTCTTAAAAAACCTTTGAAGCCCGGAGATCAAGTTAATTTGAAAATTCCGTTTACGGTATTCTTGCCTTACACATTTTCACGCTTAGGTCATGTTGGACAGTCTTATCAAATTACGCAATGGTTCCCAAAACCAGCTGTGTATGATAAAAATGGTTGGCATCAAATGCCTTATTTAGATCAAGGAGAGTTTTATTCTGAATTTGGATCGTTCGAAGTAAGTATTTCTGTTCCTGCAAATTATGTTGTAGGAGCAACAGGTGTCCTGCAGACCGAATCAGAAAAGGCATGGTTAAAGGAGAGACTAAAACAAAATTTCTCATATCGTGATCCAGCGCCAAGCTATGAGGAGTATAAAACTTTGGTTTATACACAAGATAATGTACATGACTTTGCATGGTTTGCCGATAAGAAATACAATGTGAAAATGGATTCGGTTACACTTGAATCAGGTAAAAAAGTCGATGTGTGGTTTTATTATACTTCGTATTGGGCATCGTCCGCACCAAAGGCTATGGAAGATTTAAAAGATGCGGTATACTGTTATTCGAAGTGGGTAGGAGATTATCCGTATCCTTCTGCAACCGCCGTTACAGGAGCTTTGGGAGCAGGAGCAGGGATGGAATATCCAATGATCACCGTGACAGATCCTTTTGCAATTATTCACGAAGTTGGTCATAACTGGTTTTATGGAATTCTTGCGTCAAATGAACGAGATTATGGTTGGATGGACGAAGGATTCAATTCCTTTGTCGAAAATCAGGTGTTTAAATACCAACAGGAAAAGAGGTTGGATATGAAGTCTGTTAATAAAAGCATAAACGCTAATAATGCAGCTCGAAGTGAGTTAGCCAGAAGCTTATCTTTAGATGGTCTTCCTTATAGAGCTTTAACGTCAAGGGCATTTGCTCAACCAGCCCAATATCATAGTGATAAATATTATGACTTCAATTACGGGGTTAGCTTGTATAGTAACCCTCCATTGTTCCTTGAGTATCTAAAGAGTTATTTAGGAGAAGAGACGTTTTGGGCTTGTATGCATCAATACTTCGATGATTGGAAGTTCAAACATCCACAACCGGAAGATTTGCAACATTCTTTTGAGAAAGTAGCAGGGCAGGATCTTTCATGGTTTTTTGGTTCTCTGGTGAAAGGTACTGAGAGAGTTGATATTGGTATAAAAAGTTTAAGCGAGTTGGATGAGAAATCTTATTTGCTAACTCTAAAAAACGCTGGTCAAGTTTCTATTCCTGTCAATGTTAAAGCTTATGATGATAACGGAAAAGTTGTGTATGAGACTTGGGTAAGTCCTTTTGAGACTACTAAGGACGTGGAAATTCCGCTTCATGATTTTAAGTATATCAAGATAAATCAAGTAAAAAGTAATTTAGATCTTTCCGTGAACAACGATTTTATCCGAAGAAAGGGAATAAAGAAGATTAAGTCGGTGCATTTGGGCCTACTGAATGGGGCAGATTCTTCTCATAGATGTGAAGAGTATTTCATGACTGGATTATCTTATAATTTTGATGATGGACTTATGCCTGGTTTAGTGACCTACAATAGTTCTATTACCTCAAAGAAGCTAGAATATTTCGGAGCTGCTTTTTACAGTTTTAAAAACAGTACGGTTAGAGGAATTGCAGGTATAAACAGAAAGTGGAACGGAAAGGAACCTCTGCGAAGAAATAACATTGAGTTAAGTTATATGAATTTTGCAGGGTGGTCAAAAATTAGTTTGAACTACAATCATAGTAGAGTAGGGAAGTTAGCAGGATATGACTTTGTGAAAAACCTGGAGGTTAAAAACCTAATTATTGACGAGGGAGGTTTTAGCAATAGAATCGCCCATGTGGTTGGCTTAGAAATGGAACGCCGCGACGCCTTAAATAAATGGATAGTTTATCCGAAATTGGAGTATTACGGTAGTGTTTTTGCAGGTTCGCCTTATATTCAGGGAGTATTAAGGTTTAACGGAGAGGTATCTTATTCACGTAAATACATGCAGAAAAACTGGGCTAAAATTAGAGTTTTTGGAGGTACTCAAACAAATACTTCTTATATCTATGGATATGGAGTTTCTGGGAAAAATGATTGGAATAATGAGTTTTATGCTGCGGATCGCTACTTAAACAGTGGATTTTTATCTAGGCAGACCAATGAGGGAGATGGAGGAGCAAGGCAGTTCATTGCAGGTGTTGGTGTGACGAGCATTTTAGCTTCAAATGTTACAGTAGATGTTCCTAAGGTACCGCTGCAGGTGTTTGCCGATTTTGGAATGTTGAGAAGTTATTCTCCATTTGGTTCAAACCTAAATTACTATGATGTAGGTGTAAGCATAAAACTCGTAGATGATTTTCTAGGGATTCATTTCCCGTTAATGGGTACAGGTTTTGTAGGGCAAGGATTTGTTAATAGTGGACGTGAGTTGCAGGATAATATGCGTTTTACTTTTAAGTGGAGAATGAGACCTGTTGAGCAGACGATCAGGAAGAGAGTTCTTTAGAATTATTGAGCAATATTGTAGATGCTGGAACGTTAATTGGAATTATACTTTACTGTTATGAAGCCGATTTACCTAATAAAATCAACTTGTCTGATCATTGCATTGATTTTCTGTTCTTCAGTTTTTGCACAAACTAAACTGATAGCCTTTAAGAGTCAAGGAGGGGACCTAAGTGATTTTACGGTTAACTCTAATGATCCGGGTAATTTTGGCTTGGTAACAAAATTCTTACCTGTTGAAAGCCCAGATACGATTATTAAATTGAATGACAGTGTCTATGTATTTGTAAATTCGTTAGGTAGAGACTCTGTGACAAGTATGCCGATATTAAAACCCAATGAAAAAGATTTAACACTGGACGATTTGAAATCATTTTATCCCTCGACGGTATTTAAGGGATTTACTTTCGAATTAGAAGAAGAACAAGGCGATACTCAAGATTCAGAAAAAGAATTTCTTCCGATACTATTTTCAGGTACTGATTTTGGAGATGGTTGGTTGGTGGCGCTCGTTACTTTTATTAGTACAATTGCTTTATCCATCTTGATTTGGAAGTTTAATAAGAATCGTGTTATTCAAGTCTCATAAATTAAGACAAATTGGATTACTTTCGACGGTATGTTTTGTCATTTCGTTCATACTAATCGTTCCACTTCAGTTTTATATTTTACCGGACTTTTGGAGGTTTACAAATTCGCTCGTAGTTGGCATCTTGCAACCTTTTTTTGAAGAAAAGGTCGTCCTTGCTTCGGATTCCAAAGCACTGTATTTAGTGGTATTATTAATAGCCTTAGTATCTATTGCTTTAGGGGTTCTAGGAGCCTTTAATTATAGGGTTGGTGGGCAATATTCTAAGATAAGACATTGGTTGGTCGTAATCTCGGCGTATTATCTCTCATTGCAATTGTTCAAGTACGGATTTGATAAACTGTTTTTAAATCAGTTTTACTTTCCTGAAGCGAATACGTTGTACACACGATTGGGGTTTATTGAAAAGGATCTTCTCTTTTGGAGCACTATGGGAGCTTCCAAATCATATTCTATTTTTTCCGGAGTAATTGAGATTATACCCGCTATTTTACTTTTATACAGAAGAACTCGTTTGATTGGAGCGTTAATCTCTTTTTCAGTACTTACCAATGTAGTAGCCATCAATTTTGGGTTTGATATTACCGTAAAGTTATTTTCCATCTTCCTGTTGTTTCTTAGTTTTTTAATCATTTTTCCTGACATCAGAAGGTTGTATAATTTCTTTCTTAGGAATAAGTTGGTTAGCGAACCAAGATGGATTCCAGAGTTTAAGAATACGAAACGACTCTTGTTATATGCATCTCTAAAATCATTTGTGATTGTATTGATAGTGTTTGAAGGTGTTTCTCCACATATACCAATAATTACCAATCAACCAATGTTGGGAAAAATAGCAGGAGGGTATGAAGTTGAAACTTGTACTCAGTGTGACCAGGTTTTTGAACAGCGCCCAGAACGTTTCTTTATTCATTCAAGAGGAATTGTACTTTTTAAAAATGCTCCAGGCAAATTTGAAAGGGCTAAATTATATGGAAGTCAGCAAGGTTATTGGTCATTTAGCATGTATGGAAAGATCATTAACGTGCAAATGAGGGAAAACTTAAGCGTAGTTCGATTGAGTATGGAAAATTCCGAGTTCAACTTAAGTGCTAAAAGAATAGATTTAACTCAACTGCCCATTTCTAAGGATGATTTTAATTGGACTTTGGAAGACGCAAGTGAAGATTAAGATCAGTTGTACGTGAACAAGTGATGAACTGCAGAGACGCAGAGGAGCGCGGAGAATTTAGTTTGAGAAAATGTAAGTCTGAATTTTTCGACGATTAGGAGATAAGTATCTATAAGATCAAGGGCGAGAGTTACGAAAAGAAGATTACCAATCAAGAAGATCATCCAAATCATAGTTCAGTTCATCCATCCTTTTAGTTAGAGCATTTTTAGCATCTTCAATACCCTTATTATAAACTTTAGTTCCAACATGCTCAAGGAAGAAATCCAGAATTTGATTAGCAGCAATTATCCCTATTTTTTCATCTCTTTCCGTTTCAAAATAGCTGATTAGATTGCCGGTTGCCTCCTTACGTTGCTCATCTGTCAGACGATCCCATTTTCTTTTAATTCCAGACATGAATCTTAT
>JAHDFW010000117.1:0-7442 GCA_020627945.1 Cytophagales bacterium | reverse complement strand
TGAGTTGGACGTTTTTTAAGTTGTTGAAAATACTGTTTTTCTTGATTTTTCATGGCGTCCAAAATCATACGCGCTTTTTCAGGAGAAACATTCATTTCCTGCAAGCGTTGTTGAGTCATTTGTTGACGTTGTTTGCGTTCTTGTTCAGCTTTTTCTTCCGGGCTCATACCTTCACCTTCCTTGCCTTGCTCTCCGTCTTTTTGTTCGCCTTCCTGACCTTGTTTGCCTTGTTCCTCTTGACCTTCCTGTTCTTCCTGTTCTTGCTGTTCTGACTCACCAGGTTTCTTGCCTTCTTCCTCTTTTCCGTCTTTTTGCTCATCACCCTTACCGTCTTGCTGATCTTGTTTCTCTTGATCACCCTTCTGGTCTTTGGAATCTTTCCCCTCCTGATCTTTTGAATCCTGACCTTCTTGATCCTTTTGATCACCTTTCTGGTCTTTTTGATCCTGACCCTCTTGATCCTTTTGATCTTGTCCTTGCTGATCTTTATTCTGGTCGTCTTTACCTTCCTGATCCTTTTGATCCTGTTCGCCTTCTTGATCTTTATTTTCTTGATCCTTATTCTCCTGATCTTCGTTTTTCTGATCCTCCTTGTTTTGATCTTGATCCTTCTGATCTTGATCTTTATTTTGCTCGTGGTTTTCAAGTAGTTTCTTTACCACTTCATAGTTGTATCGCGCCTCTTCATTGTACGGGTTGTTTCTTAGAGCTTGCTTAAAGTTCGCTAGTGCCCCTTTTAGATTTTTTGCCTGCTTCTTAATAAGGCCAAGTTGATTTAATGCGGTAGACTTAATCTTTTTATCAGAACTATTTTGTAAGATGGAACTATACATTTCTTGAGATACAGTCGTATCTCCAGTTTTATAGTACGCATGTGCTAAGTTGATTTTTGCGCCCTCATCATTATAGCCCATACTATCTAGCAGGTAATGATAGTGCTTAATTGTTTCTTCATACTTGCCCTCTTCGAAGGATTGTTCGGCAAGACGCTTTGTTTCGTTAGCCTTGGCAATAGAGGTGACCTTGTTATTGTCACCAACAAGAAATACCAAAAGGCCAAATATGTAGATCAATTTATACATTGCTCAAATCAACACAAAAATAATACCTCTAAGGCATATCTTGCAAACATAATTTTTTTCTGCATGTTTATTGCAATTATGTCCAGATTAGAAATGCATTTTTATTAATCTTCAATAACTTTGTGGCATGTATAAACTCTGGAGATCTTTTTTGTTTTTGTTGGACGCTGAAAAAGCGCACAAGCTTAGCTTTAAGGTGCTTAAGTTTTGGTTTTCACTTCCATTTACGGGTTCATCTGCCAAACTTGATTCTAAACTTAGACTTTCTAAAATGGGGTTAGATTTTGCCAATCCAATCGGACTTGCTGCAGGATTTGACAAAAATGGAACGCATATAGATGAGTTTGCCAATTTTGGATTTGGATTTATTGAAGTAGGGACAGTAACTCCTAAGCCGCAAGCAGGTAATCCTAAACCTCGTTTGTTTCGTTTGATTGAAGATGAAGGTATTATAAATCGGATGGGCTTTAACAACGAAGGAGTGGATGCGTTGATATCCTCATTGAAAAAGGTCAAAAACAAGTCTGTCGTTATAGGAGGAAACATTGGAAAGAATAAAGTAACTCCTAATGAAAAAGCTGTGGAGGATTATAAAATTTGTTTCGAAAAGCTCCATCCTTATGTGCATTACTTTGTGGTAAATGTGAGTTCACCGAACACTCCAAATCTCAGAGAGTTACAGGAGAAAGAACCATTAAAAGCTTTACTTTCTACTTTGCAGGAGATGAATGTTAAGACCAGTACTCCAAAACCTATCCTGCTAAAGATTGCTCCAGACCTTACTAATGAGCAGTTAGATGATATTATTGAGATTGTTTTGGAGACCAATATTGAAGGAGTTATTGCGAATAATACCACCATTTCAAGAGATGGTTTGAAAACGAATTTATCCACCGTTGAAAACATAGGTGCTGGAGGGTTGAGTGGAGCTCCGCTGACCGAACGTTCTTCTCAGGTAATGAGGTATTTGCGAAGCGGTTTGAAGGATAAAGTGATCATTGGAGTAGGAGGAATAATGACCGCTAAAGATGCGGTTCAAAGACTAAAAGACGGAGCTGATTTGATTCAGGTTTATTCTGGATTTGTGTACAAAGGCCCTGATTTGATAAAAAACATAAAAGAAGAATTAAAAAATTCTTAATTTCGTCACTTTATGGCAGAAAATACGTTTAGAAATACACCAAAGGGGCAAAAGAAAGAGAGGAAAGGCATTGGTAATTTTCAATTTCCTGAAATATCAATCGAATTTCTAAAAGATCGTAGACTTCATTTTATCCTTGGAATAGGGCTTTTAGCATTTTCATTTTTTGCTCTAATTGCATTTATTTCCTACATCGTTACGGGAGCTGCGGATCAATCTGTGGTGGAATCATTGTCTGAAGGAGGACTTTATGAGTCTGGTCGTCAGGCTGATAATTACTTCGGAGGAATAGGAGCTTGGCTGTCACACCTGTTCATTTATAAGTGGTTTGGGATTTCATCGTTTTTGTTTGTACCAATTTTCTTCTTGATAGGATATAAGATTGTTTTCAACGTAGAATTGGTTGATTTGAAATCCAATATTCGGACATTATCATTTTCAGTTCTTTGGCTTTCTGCGTTTTTAGGATACTTTGTTTTTACCACCAACATTTCATCTAGATTTAGTTTTGTTGGAGGAGGAATTGGATATGAATTAGCACTTTGGATGGATAGCCTCATGGGATGGGGAAGTCTTATATTGCTTGCTTTTATACTCGTGGTGTTTTTGGTATTCAATTTCAACTTTTTAGGCTCAATGAATGAGGATGGCGAGTTGATGGAAGAAGAAGAGGAAGAAAATGAAGAGGAGGAGTTAGAAGAGGAACCACAAGAAGAGGTTGAAGAAGAAACAGTTGATACAGAGGAATTTGACGAAAATAGAATTAACGTTGAATTAAGGTCAGAAGAAACTTTGGAAACAGAGGAATTGGCAACAGCTGAAACGGTAGTTTCAGAAACACCTTTGGAACCTGTGACTCCTGTAGAACCAATTGTAACACCTGCGGAAGCAACTACGGAGCATCCAATGCAGGAGCAGCCTGTGTCAAATGAAGAGACAAGTGTAGAGTTTGACGTAACCAATGTACCTGTTCAAAAGAAAGAACCAACTACAAACCTAGAAATAGAGGTTGTGGCAGAACCTGAAAAGGTCGAAATTGACACTCAAGGCCCTGAATATGATACTGGCAACGATGAGGTAAGTTCAGATAGTTTATACGATCCAACGTTGGATTTGTCGAAATATCAAATGCCTACTATTGAGTTGCTTAGGGACTACGGTGTAAATAAAGTTAACGTAACCAAAGAGGAGTTAGAGGCCAATAAGGATCGAATTGTAAATACTCTTGCCAATTATAAAATTGGAATTGAGAGCATCAAAGCAACGATTGGACCTACCGTTACATTATATGAAATTGTTCCAGAGGCGGGAATTAGAATCTCTAAGATTAAAAACCTTGAAGACGATATTGCGTTGAGTTTGGCTGCACTTGGAATTCGTATAATTGCACCTATCCCAGGAAAAGGGACTATTGGTATTGAAGTGCCAAATAAGAAACCAGAAATGGTATCCATGCATTCTGTAGTTTCGTCTCAGGACTTTCAGGATGTTTCAAAAATGGATTTACCAATTGTTTTAGGTAAGACCATTTCCAACGATGTATTTGTAACAGATTTGGCTAAAATGCCTCACTTATTAATGGCTGGGGCAACAGGTCAAGGTAAGTCAGTTGGTCTGAACTGTATTCTAACCTCGTTGTTATATAAGAAACACCCTTCTCAATTGAAGTTTGTGATGGTCGACCCGAAGAAGGTTGAACTTTCTTTATACAATAAAATTGAACGTCATTATTTAGCTATGCTACCGGATAGTGACGAACCAATTATTACTGATACCTCTAAGGTGGTTAATACACTTAATTCCTTGTGTATAGAGATGGATAACCGTTACGAATTGCTGAAGGACGCAGGTTGTAGAAATCTTAAAGAATACAACCAGAAGTTCATGGAGCGTAAGCTTAATCCTATGAACGGACATCGTTTTATGCCTTATATTGTACTGGTTATTGATGAGTTGGCAGATTTAATGATGACTGCAGGTAAGGAGGTAGAAACACCAATTGCTCGACTGGCACAGTTAGCACGTGCTATTGGAATTCACCTTATTGTGGCAACACAACGTCCGTCGGTAAACGTTATTACAGGTATTATTAAAGCCAATTTCCCAGCTCGTCTTTCTTTTAGAGTAACGTCTAAAATTGACTCTAGAACTATTCTAGATGCAGGTGGAGCAGATCAGTTGATTGGTAAAGGAGATATGTTATTGTCTATTGGTTCTTCAATGGTTAGAATACAATGTGCCTTTGTAGACACCCCAGAATGTGATCGAATTTGTGATTTTATACGGGATCAACAAGGCTATAGCTCGGCATATATGCTGCCTGAATATGTAGGTGAAGATGGAGGAGGAGCACCAGACGTTGATATGGATGATCGTGACGCAATGTTCGAAGATGCTGCAAGGTTGATCGTTAGAAATCAACAAGGAAGTACATCATTGATTCAACGTAAAATGAAACTAGGTTATAATAGAGCTGGTAGAATTATGGATCAATTGGAAGCTTCTGGAGTAGTTGGTCCAAGTCAGGGAAGTAAAGCAAGAGAAGTTTTAATCCCAGATGAATATAGTTTGGAACAATTATTGACTAGTCTTAATTCGAATGACTAGAATCAGGAAAGAAATGAATAGAACTAAGATTGAAATGAGTTTGGAAGGAGTAAAAAATGGATTGGTGAAAGTAGCTTTCTTTACTTCAGCACTTTTATTGGTTTCAAATGTATTTGGACAGTATGATGCTAAAGCGAAGGCTATTTTGGATAGAGTTGCTAGTAAGTACGAAAGCATGAAAGGATATGACGCTTCTTTTACCATGCGTATGCAAAGCCCTTTATCGGAAATTGACGAGACACAAAAAGGAAATATCAAAGTTTCTGGAGCTAAATACAATCTTAAACTTGATAAGCAAGAGATTATTGTAGATGGTAAAACCATGTGGACTGTTGTAAAAGATGGCGAAGACTGTGAGGTAAGTATTATGGAATACGAGCCTGAAGAGAATGGCATCACTCCTCAAAATATCTATACTATGTACCAAAACGGTTACAAGTATGTGTATAGACAATCAATCACGGAAGAGGGCATTAACTACAATGTGTTAGACTTGTCTCCAGAAGATACGGATAATCAGTTCTTTAAAATTAGAATTGTGATCAACGAAAATGATGACACGATTAAAGGATGGAAAATCTTTGAGAAGAATGGTAATAGATATACATATTCGATTAAGTCTTTTACCGAAATGAAATCATTCGAATCTGGTACTTTTAAGTTTGTAAAGGAAAATTATCCTAAGTGCGAAATCAACGACCTACGTTAAGAAAGTAGGTTCCATAAAATAAATTGATTGAAAAGGTGTCTTAAGTAAAGTCACCTTTTTATTTTTGCGCATGAATTATGCTCAACTGGTAAATCAAATTTATACCAAAAAATCTTGCCTCTGTGTTGGTCTTGATACCGACCCTAATAAAATTCCGAAACATCTTTTAGATTACGAAGACCCAGTTTTTGAGTTCAATAAAAGAATTATTGACGCTACTTCGGATTTGTGTGTGGCATATAAGCCCAACATCGCATTTTACGAATGTCTTGGACCATCAGGGTGGGAATCACTTCGAAAGACCATAGAGTACATTCCTAAAGAGAATTTTACGATTGCAGATGCCAAGCGTGGCGATATTGGAAATACGGCACGTATGTACGCTAAAACGTTTTTTGATACGTACAATTTTGATTCTATAACCATAGCTCCATATATGGGAGAGGACTCGGTAACTCCTTTTCTGGAATATAAAGATAAATGGGGGATCTTGTTAGCTGTGACTTCTAATAAAGGAGGTTCTGATTTTCAGCAGTTTGGTGGTGATAAACCTTTGTTTAAAGAAGTGGTTGAAAAAGCGAATTCTTGGGCTACACATGAGCAGTTAATGTATGTAGTAGGAGCAACGCGAGGAGAACTCATAGCGGATATGCGTAAAATTGCACCAAAGAACTTCTTTTTAGTACCTGGTGTTGGAGCTCAAGGTGGAACTGTTGAGGATGTAATGAAGCATGGTAAAAGTGATGAGATCGGATTGTTAATAAACTCTTCCAGAGGAATAATTTACGCTGGTTCAGACGAAAATTTTGCAGATCAGGCTAGAGATTCAGCAAAGAAGGTTGTTGAGCAAATGAAGCATTTTATTTAATTCAGGTTGATTAAGTTCGGAAATAGTGATTGGTATTCTTTTGAGCAGGCAGGTAATTTTGATCATGCTCAACGATCTTTACTTACGGATACTCAAATCAAAACAATCGATCTGATTAAGCAGTGGCGTGAAGGTCAGGAGTATTTTGAACTTACTACCTCAGGTACAACAGGAACGCCTAAAACGCTTCGATTCGATCGGGAACAAATTGAAATTAGTGCGGGAATAACAAAGGACACCTTTAAACTCTCAAAAGGAATGGTGGCCCTGAATGTACTCAATCCATCGTACGTAGCTGGATTTATGATGGTGATGCGAGCTCTAATTCTAGACTTGCGTTTAATAGTTACTGAACCTAAGTCTAATCCGTTAAGTGATTTTATAAAGGATCAAATAGATTTTATGGCTGTTGTCCCTTTGCAACTCATAACGATCATGGGAAACCCAGATACAAGAGTTCAACTGGAAGGCATCCATTGTGTTTTGGTTGGGGGAGGTGCGGTTAATCCAGGATTAATGAAAAGCATTACCTCACTAAAGAACTCTAGCATTTTTCATACGTACTCAATGACCGAAACTTTGACACATGTAGCTTGTCGTGAATTAAGTTTAGGAAAAGAGTATTACAACTTAGTTGAAGGAGCTACTATTTCCCAAGATTCCAGAGGTTGTTTGGTGGTGTCATCTCCAGTAAATAGAGGAGAACAGCTTGTCACTAATGATCTGGTTGAACTCGTTAGTGAAAATGAGTTTAATTGGTTGGGCAGGATAGATAATGTTGTGAATTCGGGCGGTGTTAAATTGAACCCAGAAGATATAGAAAGGAAGATTTTTCCTGTTATACACGAGTTAGGAGAGGTTACGAATTATTTTGTTGCTGGGATTCCCGATGATCGTTTGGGGGGAAAGTTGGTCCTAATTTTAGAGGTTAAAGCTGGTCATGAAGTTAGGATTAAAACATTGAAAGAAGAATGCTCAAACGTGTTAGAACGTTACCAAATACCTAAAGAAGTATTGATCCTAAATCAATTTGTA
>JAHDFW010000116.1 GCA_020627945.1 Cytophagales bacterium | reverse complement strand
GTTTGACTTCCCCATTCGCCTTTTTCGTCTTTTTCTTTGCCGTTAAACCCATATCGGTAATCCGGGGAATTTAGCGTCCGTTCGTTCATGGCTAGACCGAAGGGATAGTAATCAGTGGCCGATAGGATCGGCGAATCATAAAAATCTGCTATGCTATTATCATCCGGGTCTGCCCCTATCTTAAGGTCACTTAGTGCAACTAGTACATTACCCAAATGGTTAGAGAGCTCATAGGCTTTTTCACCCCGTAGTCGAAGACTATTATCGGATGCATTTGGAGGTGTACCATTTAGTATTCTGTCAGAGAACTTTCGCTGCCCAATACGGCTGCTACCGTATAAAGGTACTTCTTTTTGGGACAAGGTGGTATTATCAAACGTATAAATTGCCATGATATTACCGGAGGCATCCCGTAGGTAGAAGGTTCGTTTACCGCCGTCTACCGATTTTTCGATACGATTCCCTTCCGCATCATACTCGAAGGAGATGTTTTTGCGTCCGGCAGCAATCCCCGCATTATTAAAGCGAATCTCATCCACTTTACCGAAGACATTCCAGCGGATCTCCTCGATATTTTCAGCATCATCACCAATGAGGTTACCGATTGCATCATAGGAGTAGTTTAGACTATTCGTATGACCATCGAAATCATAGTCAAAAGCATTCGCTGCGGTATTATCGGTGACACTTAGTAGTTGATTGGGTTTATTACTCAGGTTATTATAGTTATAGCTCAGCTTATCCATTTGGCCATTCGGGTTGATCCGAATAAGGTCTTTGATATTACCGTTTCCATCATATTGGTAGCTGCTTTGGTAAGTATTGGTACCAGTATTCCAGCTACTAGCGTTGCTCGAAAACCCTACTGCCGCTCGTATCCGATGCAGTTGGTCATATTGGTAGGCCATAGCCTGAAGGCCTTCCTGATTGGTATTATTCAGCGGTTTAACATCAGTAATCATCATTGCGATATTACCATTGAATAATCCGGTTATGCCATTATTGTCTAAGATATTTGGATCGAGGTCATTCCAGGCGGAGCTGATCGCAGCCCCCAGGTTGACAGCATTCCCACCGATTGGGTTATAATCTTCTGCGTGATAACCGAGGTGATAGGCATATGCATCGCGCCCCATATACTGATTGAGGTTGTTATTGATACTGCTACCATCTCTTCCCATTTCGAAGTCCCAACTATTTTCACCTGGTTGATTGACTCCTTTAATCCATCCCTGCAGGCTATAGTAGTAGTCCATTCCCTGTACCTTATCCTCTCCGAGCTCTACCCGTGCCAGTGGACCATGTAAGTAATAAAAGTAGCGAGCATCATTATCCCATAGTAAGCCGTCTTCAGACGTAAAGACATGTGTCAAGCGATTATCTGCATCGTATTCATAACGATGATAGTACTGGTCGATGGCTCCCGGCTGATAGCTTACCTCATTGACATTGCCACTGACCAGGTCATAGTCATAGTAGATCTCTTTTGTTCCCAGGTTGATACTGGTTTGATTACTTGACTCAATCTGACGTTGTAGTGCTTTGACGTTTCCGTGTGCATCATAGCTGTAGCGCGTCTCCGTACCATTATGTTCTACATAGACCACCCGACCGCGTAGATTTTCCTGGGAAAAGTTTGGATCGCTGGTAGTTGGTTCGTTATACTCTGTTTTAACGACATCTACCTTGCTACCCACATTATCCTGAGGGAAGTCCAGATCATTTAAATCTGCTTCGGTCAAGCTGCCAAAAGTATTATTATTTGCATTCTCTAGCTCTCCGACTTCTACGATTCGGCTGACGCCGTCATACTTTGTATAAGAGTAGAATGTAGAGGCATCCAAATCTGCTGCCCCGGCGTCATCTCGTTGTTTTTCGTTGACGGAAGCCCGTAAGCGTTGAGCGTAATCGTATTTGAAGCGGCTTGTTCCGCCATCGGGGCTGGTTTGTGTTACGATTTGCCCAAGGCTATTGTATTGGTAGTTGGTTTTTTGGCTATGGTTCGGTTCACTTCCGTCCCATATTCCATTTGCATCAAATTGTACAGAAGAAGCATCCACACCAATCGGAGGAACGGTTTGAATCAAGCTTCCGGATTGATCATAGTAGTACAGTGTATAATGGTATTCTGCGTTTTCATAGCTTACGGAGAAGGATTCGGTTGCGTTGTCGATACAGTTATTGATATTGTTCCAATAAGCAGAGATGATGGCATCAACATCCGTCTGCCAGGCCTCTGTCGCTTGTTCGACTGCAACATCAATCAGGTTTTGCTCACAGTCTTCTTGCATACTAGCGAGGTCGAGTATAAATGGGTTAGAACAATCGCTAGGGGAATCGGAGCTTTCAATAATATTATAAAATATATAGTAAGGTCTTTTATCATTTGGAGGGTCGAAGTCTACGGCATAGCCAGTGTATTGTATATTCAAGACCTCTTCAAAATCTACAGGTAGATTGGTTGTAAAAGGCTGGTCAATATTTAACGCTCCCAGACCATTGGGTTGACACATTATTAAAGGAGTGGAATTCTCATTAAATAATTTAAAAATTACAGTCAAACGATTACAACCGTAACCCACAACCTTAACTTCTTGACGATCAGCAGAAAATGTTATTGAAGAAAAACAATCTGCTTCTGCTGGAGTTGCTAAATAAGCAATAGTACTACTATTACAAGGATTTAAGGCAATTTGATATATTCTGGAAAAAAGAGTTTGAAAACAAGGGTTCTCCCAGTAAGTCGACCCAAAACTATAAATATCAAATTCTGATTCTAATATAGTCGTTGCATCATACAAACAATAGTTGTTCAGTACATTTTGTATGGCGACAACATCCTCGTCGGCACTATTCTCAGCATTGATTTCTACGTAGAAGTTTTCTCCACCTGCTGTACCACAATTATTAAGACAGTATTCGCTTAAATTTGTACGGATAATATTTTCATCACTTTGACTAAAGCCGGTAAAACCTGTACAATTTTCATTATAATAAGTATTGATCTGCTGAAACCAGGTTTCAGTTTGTCCGACACAAACAGCATCACAAGTGCTGCTCATTTGTGTATTATTATAGTTGTTCATTTCAGAGATAAAAGCATTAGGATCGGAGAGATCAAGATTGACAAATAACTCTGGGTAATTTACTATTCGGTTTTCGTCGTCCGGGAGGTTTTTAGCGCAACCACAGTCATAAAGAATATTTTTCTTAATATTATTTATTGCATTTACGAATAGTTTCTTTTTAATCTCATACACCTCATAACTATCGATAGTTAGTCCAAAATAATCAGACTCCGGATCATTAATTATCTGAGTTAGAATACTATCAAAATAGTCCCCCATCTCCTGTCCAGAACTATTATAATCAATAGAAATAGCTGTTCCTAACTGACTAGATGCATAACCTCCGAAAGAACCAGCAAACGGACAATTAAATAGGTCACTAAATTGAGTAGAAAATTCTTCCCGAAAGAAAGGATCATATCTTAAAATATTGACAGTTTCTATTGACGAAATAGGTGATAATTGAAGGTAGAAATTTGTTGTCTCTACCTCATCGCCATGCTCTGCATCGTTCAGCACTAAATCCCATTCATTACTTGACCAGTTATAGGTATTACCTCCTTCGGTATATTCAATGGGAGTATTTAAAGCATTGCATTCTTCAAAAAGACAATACTCCCGGTGAGCAACCGCCAGCGTAGCACTCCATTGGTCTTGCCAATAGCTTTCAACGGAGAGGACATTATTATAAAAATCAGACCAGTCGTTTACATTTGTAGTTTGACCGTTTACATCCACTACCTGTAATCCGCCAAGTCCATAGCCTGCGGGTGGGGAGATTGTATTTCCCTCTATAGTGTATACAAAGCCATTGATGTCTCGAACATAAAAAGTAGAAGTAACTAATATAGCCTCCAGCTGTGCGGAAGTCATATTATAGATATTATTGCTTGGAAGGGCATTTACTGGATGATAGGTACTACTCCCCGGACTGACTTGAATTTCAATTTGCCCCAGGATACTTTCGCATTCACTAATAGCAAAATCTTCATCGAAATCATTGGCAGCTTCTACTTCACAGATGGTTGTTTGACAGTTATCCATATACTCCTGGAGTTCCTCAGCATAGGAAGGATCAATATTCCCAGATGAAGAGTCAAACCAAAAAGAGTTTTCAATTTGCGCTTGTTCAAAGCAATAAGTAGTACAATCCCAAGCACATTCACTAATATCTATATTAGCAGTGTACTGATCAATATAGGTCTGTAAGTCAGGCAGCAAATCTGCTAATGATACCTGAAGATTTTGTACATCTAGTTGACCTCCGGTCACCTCTAATTCTTTGATGACCTCATATTCTCCAATCTCACTAAGCAGGACAGAGAATGTGACAGATTCCTGATAATTACCTCCCTGACAATTCGGTATCTGAGATGCATTACTTGGGAAATCTCTTACCAATTGGGGTACTTGCCCATTAAAGGGGTCAGTGATATTTATAGCCTCTCCATTCTCATTGATAATTTTAATAGTGAGTTTATACTCACAGTTTTCACACAGATCAGCATATTGATTATATACGCCTCCAAGATTATAGGAAAAATTAAAAGTCGTAGGATCCTTAGCATTAAAAATACTGTTAGAACTACGGCTGACCAGAGGAGTGTTGGCATTATCTTGCACAGATAAGGCCACCGTAATAGGGGCTTGTGTATTATCGTCAAGGGCAATAACATTACTTGGGCTATCTCCCATTAAAGCAGTGGCAATTACTTGTCCAGCCTGATCCGTGTACGATACACTAATTTGACCATTAGGGTCAACAACTAAGGTCTTCTTATAATGATCTGCATTACCAACATTGGACCCAAAAAGCCTATGTAGTTCTGTTGATTTAGCATTTAAATAATAATAGCGGGTATCTCGTCCATTACCAAGTTGATAAAAATCGCCTACTCCTCCCTGAGCGGCCATCCGGCCTGTTGCATCTCGGCGATATTTTGCCTGGGTAAGAGGATACGCGTTAGCATCCGGAATATAATCCCGGTATAGTTGGTCGAAACTATTATTGAGTGAAAAATAATTACCAGCACCAGTAAAAGTACTAAGGGGATCTGCTCCACCTGCCTTATCAAAATCCCTGTAGCTATAAGGTAAGCCTACTGCATTTTGATTAAATCCAGACTTAAAGAAAAAATTATGTTGATCCACACCAGCTGGAGCTGGAAGAATACTGATGACCCCTTGACCTTCGATGCTGTAATCTGTTTCGGCAACTAAGGTGACTTCCTCATCGTTCAGGTTGGTTTGCGTCTGTCGGGAGCGCATACTTCCATCGTAATAAGTTAATACTGTTTTGTTTTTACCTTCTTCTGCAAACGTAGTCGTAAATTGCCAGTTCTTACTTGCTTCAAAAGGTTGAATAACCTGTGTTTCTTTTAGCGTTTCACTTTGAATAGTTGACCATTGTCCATATTTCTTAATGGTATAGGGTGCGCTTACATTATTGATGAAGTAACCAACTCCACGGACTCTAAAATATAGTTCGCCTTCGGGATAAGTCGCATCCAAGTCAAAATAATTTTTCCAGGTGTTGATTCGCACAGCATCTTCAAATAATAATCTTTCGTATTCGGGATTGCTTGTTAAGGGTTTATCATTTGCTTCAACATCCCAGTAAACATATTCTAATTCATATTCTTCAAAACCAGGTAAGAAGCTCCAATAGGTGTTGATAGAAGAAACGATACCCTCTTGATAATTTGATGTATGCTCTAATTGCGGTATTTCAGATGCGAAATCTAAATCATAAATTTTATCAATTTTCATTTCTAACTCTAAGCGGATGTCAGAAGCATCAATCCCCAAATCTGTTACACCTCCCCCCAGGCATATTTCAGTATAAGTTCCATCACCGGTAAAATCACCACAGATACTCGTGATGGTTAAAATTGCTTTGTTATATACATTAGATATATCTAAGTGTTTTCCAACAGATTCATATACACCACTACTTTCATTAAATTCGATCTCCAGGGTTCCAGAACTAGGGAGACTTTGATTAGAGTTATCATCATTCGAAAAGATGACATCGTAATTTATCTTGTATCTAAAGAAGTTCCCCTCGATATCAGATCGCAACTCACGACCGTAAATGAGGTGAACGAAAACATCGCGTTTTACCTGATAATTAAAATTTGGTGTAAGCCCCTGAGTTTCTGCGAAATTTGGATCTTGTAGGATGAGTTCAGCTGATCCATCATTCGCAAGAAAAAAGTTTTCTAGGTTTGGACGATCTAAATGTGCTACATAACTGGTTGTAGCTCCTTTTAGACAGAGACTGGTAAGAAATAAGAAACAAAATAAAATCACTTTAGTGTAAATCGATTTCATCGGAAAGTGTATTGAATGATGCATTAATTTTTTCTTTATGGCAATACTTAGCCAGGTTGACTTTAGGTCAACAAAAAAAGATTATGATATTAAATGGCTATTCTTAATCAGAAGCAGTAAGCAAATAAATACTACCTACTACCTAGTCCTATTTTTTTTAAAAGTATTTTAAATGGAGCGTATCAGCCATTGTTATTACTACTCAGAGATGTATATCAGCTCATAGTTTTTATACTTTGAGCTTGGCTGCCATGCTCCATTGATTTGTTGTATGTATCTTTGTTCCGAGAAAGTATTATCGGCAAAAGAGGGCTCCAATTTCGTATTCTGGTAATTGATCACTACTTTATTTTTTTCAGATGTTTTAGTATCCGCTGTGGAGTAAACAACTTTTGATAAAGTATAATCTGTTGCCCGAATAAAAAGATCAACTTTTTGGAAATTACCAAGTGTACTAAATAACTGATAATGTTTAAGCCCGTTTCTTGTCTGTACAAATTCCCAACGCTCGAATTGCTGAAACAAAGAATCCATTTTTTCAACATTAAATTGATGTAGCATATCGTATATTTCTTTGGTTCCTGATTGGTGATCACCATATACAATTACTTCGTTAGTAGTATTGACCATCATCGTAAATTTATCATTAAGCAGTATGCTGATATCATCCATACTATAGAAATAATTGATATGATCTTTCTTAATAACTGCCCTCTTTTTTAAAGAAGGCATTCCTTCTTCTACTACTTGTATGCTTACTTCAAGTTCCATTGCTTTTGCACTGGCATAGGCTTGTGACATTTTAGTTAAATCTACGTTCAAATCTTGCGCATTGATCAGGCTAGCTAAAAAGCAGAATATTACAACTGGTATTTTTTTCATGTTATTTATTTTTATTCATTGATAGAAGCTTGTGCTCTTACATACGAGTGTGCCTCTTGTATAGTGCGTACTCCTTCCTCCGTTTCTTTTTGAACGGAAGTTAAGTTCCCCTCACTATCATATTTATAGCGTGTGAAATAATTATTTTCATCCAAGACTTCGGTTACTCGATAATTGGTTTCATCGTATACGTAAGTTTGAATGGTTCCATCTAATGGATAAATGCGGATATCATCAAAATAAGTCGGCGTGCCATTAGTTTCGAATACAAGTGTATTAAAGAAAGGAGTATTACCTCCAAATTCGAAGATGCCTTCCATTCTTTGCCATCCATCGACAATTGGTCCCGATGGCTTAATTTTCAATCCAGTATCTAACCCAAACCTGATACTCGTTTGGCCATTATCGTAAGTTGGAACAGGTTCACTTTGTGGCTGTTGTACTTGAACCCAAGCACTAAGTACATACTTTCGACCTTCCTCTAATTGAAGATTTTTATCTTGTCTGTAAGCATAGGTAGGCTCTGCTATCATTAAAGATTGTTCTCCTGTATGTGCAATCCCGTTGACGAGATAAATTTCAGGAGTTGCATTAGAGGTTCCTAAAATTGTGTACTCTCGGAATGCGACGTGGCCAGAGTAAAAAGAACTAGGAATTTGATCCCATAATAAACTTGTTACATTGCTTATAATAGTTTGATCATTTTCGTCACTTTCTAAAGTTACGTTTAGTAGTTTAACTGTACGCTCCTCCTTTGAAATCAAATCAGTCAAATAAAAGATTACATCTCCATTGACAGTGCTTTGATCTGAAGGGCTTGAACGTTTTATCCTTATATCATTATCCTGGGGAGCGATAGGGTATGTCAAAGGAAATAAGCCTCCAAAATAATCAGCAGAATTTCCTAGGTTAAAACTAATATTTCCAACTCGTCCCAGATCAGTATTTTGGATTTGTACAGAACCTGTTGTTACTTCCTCTTGCTCAAAGCCTGCAAAAGCGATTTCTCTATGTTTTGCATTTGATGCTACAGCAATAGGTAAATAATCATTATACCCATAAAGCGCTGAATTATACAATCCTAAAATATTTCTACTTTCTATTACTTGATTCTGAGGTCCATACTTTGTCACTTCTTCAGTTAATCTCCAATCTGAGCAATTATCAATAAAGGAGTTAGACCAATCGAAGACATCTAAATCAAATACGCCATTTTCAGAAATATCTACATCTGGGCTTGACTGTGAGCGATTTTTGATATAAGAATAAGTACGGTGTGGACGCCATACACCTGCTTCTCCTGTTTTGTACGGATTATCATCCTGACTTAAATCAATGGAAATGGGATTTTCTCCAGCTTCTACTACCCAACTGTTACTGTAAGTGATTGCACTTGCATTGATGACTTCTGTCAATTGGTGTCTTGAATAAGGTATGGGAGAACATGGAGTTAAGCCATCATCCGGGCAGTAAACGGGAATGGTGCAGTCTTGTATTTTAGTTCTATTTTTGGTAGGGTCTTGTAGACTGATGATACTTCCTACCTGAGTGGATAACAGATTTCTTTTTCCAGATCGGACTAAATGAAATTGAGATTCACTTGTAAAATTGAGATTTTCATCTGTTCCAAAGTCAAAATAACATTCAAACTCATCGTTACTAACCTGTTTTTTGTAAACTAATGTTGCAAAAAGAGAAGGAGAGTAACTAGGCGGTTGCTGTTGAAGATCAATTACATTATCAGGCAATTCAAAAGGGTTGTCCACTCCAAATACTCCTGGAGTTCCGCTGTTAAATATGAATTCATCTCCGGGGTTTAATTTATCTGCTTTTATGCTAGCAAGCGTAATAAAATATAAATCAGAATCTGGGTCACTATTCACGGGAGCTGAAAATTTCAAGCCCCAATTTTCATAAGCAGGTCCCATTTGATCATATACAAAATGACCTGGGATAGAGTAGTTATATATTTTATCGTCAAAATTATTATTAACCGTAGTGACTAATGGTTGACCAGTATACGGATCGAAGTATAAATTTTCAGTAGTGACACTTGATTTACCATCGCTGACTGTTACTTTTTTCAGTATGCCTGATCTACGAATAACCTTATTGGTGACGGCAGTTTTCAAATGCGTTTTGGAGGTACTCAAATTAGGCCAAGGAGCAGGGATGCCAATGAAACCAAGTAATTCGTTATTAAAGTTTACACCTCCGGAAATCGAATTACTTTTGGTTTCTCGCATATCACTAAACATTTCTCTCTCTACGCCAAGTTCAACTTCTGACCTACTCGTTTCGCAATTAGTAGTACAGTTAGGATCTACTTCATCAGAGGTTAAAACAGTAACAGTATTATTCAATCGATGCCGTAGTCGATTTTGATTGCCCAAAGTATAAATTTCTTGTGATTCTTGGTATTGGTATTCTACTGAACTAACGGGATCTTCGAGTATATATCCGGCTTTATCTTGAGCATAACTATGTTGAGACTTTGGCTTGCCATGCATATCGTTTAGTTCAATCATATAACCTTGTGTCCCGGTATACTTATCATTTCGAATTTCTCCTATTAGTGGAATAGGAATAAATTTAAAGCGGTTAGTTTTTGGATTTATCGTTGTCTCTTCTGTAATAATTGGGAAATCTTTTGCGGTGTAGAATTCATTGACAGTCATACCAGAGACTGCAAATTCATCAGGTAGGTTCGCAGGCAGTTCTTCTGGTAGATTTGTTACACCTTCCGCTCTTTTGAGCGCATATTCCGAAGCTAAGCTTTTCACCGAAACCTTACTATATCCTATTGATGCTCCCGGATAGTACGATTCGTTTACGGGGTATTCAAAGTTGAATAAATTATCTGTTCGATTTTTTACTTCATTGACATAGGATTTAGAATACCTTAAAGCGCATTCTTCTCGACCGATAGAAGGTTCGTTAGTAGCAACACCGCTACTTATTTTACGTCCGGTTTTGATATATGATTCTGTGTTTGGATCATATATTTCTTCATCCATATCATAGTCATAAACTACACCGTAAGCAGGAGGTGTTTCATCAAAGTCACCCCAATAGGTATCAGACATGGTGATTTTATTGACTCTTACGCCACCACCATATTTCTTTTTGTCAGGAGTATTAAGTCGAATAAAAGATTGATCTAGGTTTAATCTTCGACCATAATCTCTATCTCTACATACTTTATAGTAATTTCTAAAAGTTGAAATGAGTTCTCCTAGCATCCCAGCAAATTGCCATACTTTCTCTGCTCTTTCCGTTTTTGATTGTGGGTAACTTCCAAGATCATAACCAAACATTTGATCTGGTAGGTTTACTTTTAAAAATTGCCAATTATTAACTAGAATGGGATTGTACTCGTCGCCTCTAATCTTAATTGGGAATGGTTTTAACTCAATATATGCTTCTGTAATAAACCCATTATTAAAGCAAGTGTTATCCGCCCCTATAGTACTAAAATCAGCGTATCCAGAAACATCCTCATTTAACACGGTCGTATTGTGGTCAACCAGATCAGCATTAACCTTAAAAAATAATTGTTTCCCTTCGGTAGTTTGATATAAATCAGCAACATATTCGTTCAATTGGGATAAAAGTGCAGGGTCATCAAAACTTCCTGAGTGATTAATTGGGGTTTCTAGTTCAAAATATACTTTTAAATCATCACTCGAAGGATTAGCAGAGTTACTCAACATGTTATCTCCGTCATTCGGTCCCACTCTAGAAATTTTAAACATTTGAGTAGCTGTTCTGTCTTGGACATGTGCATAGTGATCTCTTCCAATATCAATATTAATATGGGATCCTGATGGTAGATAAATATCAGTTAGATGCCAGGAACTAATTTGTTCTTTTAATTCATTATCTACTGAATAATTGGATTGTTTGACATAAGGAAAATCTATGTTTTCGCAAGCATCTCCATCTCGGTATACTCCCCAACGATCAAACATATATTCAGAATAGTTTGCGTTTATTCCATTATATTCAAATACATAGGGACTTAAAGCTCCTCTTGTACTATTCTCATAGGTAAACCAAACTTTCTTTAAGGTTAATTTCCCTCCGTTATTAGCATTATTATGTACGCCACTGCACAGTTGATTATTATATTCAAAGTGGATCGTTTTAATGGGTTTAGGATTATTGTTTTGATCCAGTTCAATTTTCGAGTATAGTTTTATAGCATCAAGTTTATACGAGTAGTCACCCAAACCATCACCAGTATTTTGTAGATAGTTACCGGCACCTCTAGAGTCATCACGTTTGGAATAATTGAATTCTGCAACATGTGTATTAGTGATAATTCTTGCAGGATAATACTGCTCTCTATCACCTGTGATATAAGTTGCTTTATCATCTGTATCTATACTATTGAACCCTTCAATGAATGTTGCGCCGTTAAATGGTGTTTTCCAAATATAGTTATCCGAAGTTTTTACATATTCCACACTCATCCAATAACCTTGATCTCCATCCGATGGACCTGGAACACCATCTACATCTACATAATCTTGGCCCAGCACAGATGTTAATAAGTGCGCATGCGCATAGGCGGGTGTTTCTACTAGGTCTCTATATTCATCATTACTAATGGTGGACGATTGACGATCAATCTGCTCGATATTATCTATTCCTGTTCTTGGTATATCGACTATATTAGTACAAGTACTACCATCTGGAGAATCTACACTAAAACTTGCTTTGTATTCTACATTATTCATGACCGGAAGACCATAATTCCATTTTGCACCATTAGGATTCAGGACGGTATAACCGGCAATTCCCTTAGCCAATGTTTCATCTCTATCCAATAAAGTCATACTATTCGGGTCATAAGTATCAATCGTCGCTGGTGATGCAGCTACCTGATCATATATACTGATGTTGAATTCTGGTAAAATGGAGGTTCCATTAGGTCGAATTACTTCGTGGTTATGAACAGGTTGAATAAGTGTATTTCTTGCTCTTCGGTTGTTGGCAGAACGGGCCCCAATGTCAGAAGATAAAACTTCACCATTATCTTTAACATATGTTTCTTGGACATCAAAACCATTTCGACTTAACTGAATAGGCATATTATCTCCCATTGCTGTGCTTGCCTCGTCGGTAAGTTCAGCAGACATTTCACCTATTGATTTATAGTAATATGATTCAAAGTCAGTTTTATTATTTACAGGACCGCTTTCTGAATGGAATTGGTGATCACCATTATTGACTCTTGGTCGCTTAGATTCATTCTTTGAAAAATTCAGTTCTAAGTCTGTTCCAAAGTGAGAAGATAAAGCTACTGTTCCAAACTCTAAACCTATTGAACCACCAGCGGTTTTATTTTTAATTTCCGGATCTAAAAAGACTCCCCCCCAATCTGATCGGTAAGCTCTATATGAACCTCCCACGCCATGACCAGATACACTAAGAATATCTGGTGTTGCAATTGGGATAGCAAGGTTGGTTTGTTCTTGATGAATCGTGGCATCTTTTTCACGGTTAAAATCCATCAAACTATTTTTACGTTTGAATGCATTCTGTGAGTACATATATCCGTAGGCAGGAGCATCTATCCATTCCCCTCTATTCTTTAACCATTGTGAAGAAAAGAATCCATTAGTAGCTAAACTTGTAAATGCTCCAGCACCTGCAATACCAAACTTAAAACCAACCGATACATTAGTACCACCATAAGGTAAAGCTACCTGTGGGGTATAGGCACTATTCGTAAAAGTAAAAGCTTGGGAAGCTGA
>JAHDFW010000115.1:10185-13078 GCA_020627945.1 Cytophagales bacterium | reverse complement strand
TAGTGAAGAAGCTATAATTTGTAAGGTTGGTTATAGCAGTTTAATATGTTACTCCCTGGCGGTATCGTTAGGGAGTTTTTTTTATTCCTCTTCCTTTCTTTGCGGAGGAATAGTACTGTCTTCACCTTTACGATAGGCATAATAATGAGGAGAAAGAATTTCGATATCCGCTTTTGCAAATCCGTCCTGAAGATTTTGAAGCAACGTAGATTTTATAGCATTCATCTTCATTGCATTGTCTATATATGCATTGATTTCGTAAGCAACGCTAAAGTCATTTAAAGCTTTTTGTAATACGAATGGTTTAGGTTCTTGAACTACTCCCTCTGTATTTTTTGCTGCGTTTTCCATGATGTAATGAACCTTTCTCCATGGAACTTCATACCCAATTGTTACTTCCGTATGGACAAAAATCCCCTTTGTAATTTCATCACTAGAGTAGTTCGTAATATTATTTTCAATAATGGACTTATTAGGAATAGAAATAACCTCATCCTTGAAGGTTTTAATTTTGGTTACCAACATGTTTTTGGAAATGACCATGCCAGAATAGTCACCCACCTTGATTACATCTCCTTTTGAAAATGGACGCATGTAGATTATCATTAAACCACCTACGAAGTTAGAAACAAAAGCGGTTGACCCTAAAGAAAGAAGAACACCAATGAAAATAGAAACCCCCTGAAATGCAGCCGAATCTGATCCTGGTAAGTATGGGAATATTACCACTAAAGCAAAAATGTAAAGGACAAATCGAATCAAGTTGAACGTTGGTCGTGACCATTCCTTATGAAAACCTCTTATAACTAATCTCTCCTTATTGATCTCACCTGAAAAATACTTTAGAATTCTAGTAAGAAAGCGAACAATCAAGGCCGTTATTAGAATGAAGAATAAGTTCGGTAAATAATTTAAGAATGAAGAACCAATCGTTTTTAGAGGATCCATGGTCCATTGGATAATTTGATCTGCAATATGCTGAGTCCATGGGAGTACACTGAAGATTAATGGAAGACAAAGGTATACGATTAGGAAAATCAGAAGTAGGCGAATGATTTTAATGGCGCTAATAATCAAACGCACATTGTATTCTTCCGATAAGATTTGATAATCTTTATACTTGATGGCTTTGATGGTATTGCCTTGGAGTTTGGCAATCTTATTATAGAGCCTTTTGAAAAGTTTATTTATGATAAAAATAAACCCAAAGAGTCCAATAATAATTGCTCCCGCTGCAATTAGATTTTGGGTGTCTTCTGTATTTATGATTTGGTCTAACATAATGCGTAAGTAAGCCTAGTCTAACAAATATAATATTGTTGAGCAACTAGAGGTACCTTCAGGTCAATCATTAGTTAAAATCTATGATAGTATCGATTAATTCAATTGGACTTTGATAATTTCGCACTCGATATTTGTGGTGAACTTTAAAATTTAAAAGCTATGGAAAATGTAAAAAACAACATCGGAACAGGGAAGGTTTATTTAGAACATGCAAATATCACAGTGAATGATTTGGATGATGCAATTCGATTTTTTCAAACGGCATTTCCAAACTTTAAAGTACGAGGTGGTGGGATTTTCGAAGGGAGAAAGTGGGTTCACCTTGGAGATGACGACACTTATCTGGCATTGAATCAAGCGATGGCAGAAGGTGAGGAGCATCCACCATTAGATTATCAGAGAATTGGGATCAATCATTTAGGGTTTGTGGTAGAAGACGTGGAGGCTTTAGCTGAACGATTATTTGCTGCTGGTTATAAAAGAGATTACCCTAAACAAGTGCAACAATTTAGAATCAGAGATTACTTTGCGGATAAAGATGGTAATCAGTATGAGTTTGTGCAGTATTTATCTGAGTTGGTAGAAGAACGAAATACGTACGATGACTAGTTGGAAAACGAATTTGCAATAAACTATGAACAGCTCATACTCTTTTCTATTGAGAGATGAGCTGTTATTTATTTCTGAATAATCTAAATAGTTTCGTTAATTCGTGAGCAATAATGAGCAATAATATTACGGACAATGGAAAATCAAGATCAAGAAGTAATCATAACTAAGAAGCCGACGGGACCAATCGTTGTGAAAGGACCTGTTGTGTTACAAGATTCAGAAGGAAACAAACTAGAAACTAAACCTGTGTTTTCACTTTGTGGATGTGGAAAATCTGCTAAGATGCCTTACTGTGATGGAGCGCATAAACAGATTTGAGTTTTGAGTAAGGAGTGGTGAGCAAGAGTTTTGAGTTGTGTGACTCGACTATGAGTTTAACTTTCAACTTAAAACTACAAAAGTTTAGCGCTAATTATCAAATGAAGTTGAAATTGTAAATGGTGCGGGATCTCTTGGTTTCTTAAGCTTTCGGTAAATCAATGAGCCTTTTCTCTTAAGACCTAATTTATTCCATATAAATTTTGTTTCTGTTTGGTCCTCGTTGCATAGAGTTAGTTGTTTCTTATTTAATTTCCAAGTGCCTTTTTCTCTTTCATCTGCTTTAGTAACCTTCTGAGCAATGTACTTTTTGTCCAGTTTATATCCACGAAAACTTATGTGATAGAGCTGATAGGTGGAATCACTGTTTATACTATATATTGAATAGTGTGTGGTTGATCCCACAGTCATGTACACGGTAATTCCTTTATTATAGAAGAACTGCTGTTTTGGCTTTTGCCCAAACATAGACCCTTGGTATATAAATAAGAGTATAAGCACTAAAATGCTCAATACCGGAAAACGATTTGTTTTCAAACTCACAATTTTATTATCTCTTACGAGAGGTGTTCATGTTTGTTACAATGTTGTTGAGTTGTTATGGTGTGTTTGAGTGAGAAAAAACTAAGAACTCAATATTACAACGCTCTGAAGCCACAACCCGCTCCGTCATTCCTGA
>JAHDFW010000115.1:0-10085 GCA_020627945.1 Cytophagales bacterium | reverse complement strand
ATTCCTGACTTCTCCTTTCGGTCGAATCAGGAAAGACGTCGTTGTTTTAGGCGTTTTCTTCCGATGAATCAGGAATAAACTTCTATTAGCCTACAACGGCCTAGAAGCCTTAACATACCTAGTTTTGTAATAGTTTTCTCCCAAGTTATTCTCAACAACCCCTCTGGAAGATGAAGAGTGGATAAATGTTACTTTACCATCTTTTGTGACATTGGTAACAAGGCCTACGTGTGTGATTTTTGTTTTACTACTTCCAGTTGCGAAGAAGACCAGATCACCAGGTTGTAATTGACCTATGTAAATACGTTTTCCAAAGTTACTTTGGTCTACAGACCTACGGGGCAATGTCACATCAATAGATTTAAAAGAAGTGCACATCAGGCCACTGCAGTCCATTCCACTTTTGGTTGTTCCTCCGTATTGATATTTGGTTCCAATATAAGACTTCGCCGTTTTAATGACTTTTGTTGCTTTTGCAGACGCCGATAAGTTTTCAGAACTAGAAGAGCTACTTCCTGAATTAGAAGCCGTTTTTGTAGTAGTGCTAGACTTTTTTGTTTTGGTTTTACGGTGTGTTTTCTTTTTAGAAGGACCACGATGCTTGGCATAAGTCTTTTTTTTGCCAGACTTACAACTTGTAAATAAGATGTTACCAGATCCTAATAATAGGATAATTACCAAAATCTTACACCCCAATTCCCGCATCTTGCTATTTTTGTTTTTTAGTCGGTTCAAATTTAACTAATTCTAAATTCATGCCAAATTAAGCTGACTTGATTACCTAAACAATCTAAATACGTGTTTTTCCTACTCTCCAAAATACTTCACTTCCTACTGATTCCATTAACTTGGATTATCTTATGTTTGGCAGGTAGTATTTTCTTCCGAAAACCAACATGGCGTAAAAAGAGTCTCGTTGGTGCAATCTTGGTTGCACTTGTCTTTTCTAATCCGCTGCTTATAAATAACCTTATGCATGCTTGGGAAGTTCAACCTACTCTCATAAATAATGTAAAACAGCATGATGTAGCAATAGTACTTACCGGAGTGCTTAACTTGGATAAAGAACCTACCGATCGAGTATATTTTAATAAAGGAGTTGATCGCATTTATCATCCTATGGTGCTATATAAAAAGGGATTGGTTAAGAAGATTCTGATTACTGGAGGTAATATTAAATTGAACCCTAAACCGGATGATTTGTGTGAAGCGGAATTACTCGAACGGTTTTTACTAGATTGTGGAATTCCTGAATCGGATATTATCGTAGAACCTAAGGCACGCAATACGCATGAAAATGCTGTGTATAGTAAGCAGATTTTGGAAGCTCACGGATGGAAAGATCAAAACGTTTTGTTGGTAACCTCTGCTTTTCATATGCGCAGAGCAAAAGCATGTTTTGATAAAGAAGGAATCAATGCCACCGTATTTTCTACAGACTTTTATACCAGTGATGCTACATTAAGTTTTTTTGATTTAGTGCCTGATCAGGGTACCATGGGGTTGTCTACTATTTTGATGCACGAATGGCTGGGTTATGCCAGTTACAAATTGATGGGCTACATCTAGGCAATATTATATGTAGTTATAAGTTGAATGGGTGATGCAAAAAATCTTTAACGACCCTAAAAAAGAAATACTTTACCTACTTGAGTTTGGGCTTCGGGTTTACACAGCTGCGATGATGTTCATTTATGGTGCAGCTAAACCGATGCAATTTTCAGCTAATGCGCATTTAGAAAAGACAGTCGAAGAACTTTCTAAATCTGAATTGATGTGGGTGTTTTTCGGAGCCACACAATTTTACCCAATTTTTATTGGAGTGATCGAGATGGTTGGAGCGATCTTACTTTGCTTTAGAAAAACTAAAGTAATCGGAGCTGTTATTTTGGTTCCTGTTCTTGTCAACATTGTAGTGATGGATGTTCTTTATGAAATTAATACTGGTGCGTTGGCAAATGCAATAGTTTTTTTACTAGTTTGTTGTTTCGTGTTATATCAGGAGAGGTTGCGCTTAAAAGTGGCAATAAGCAAGTTGATTTTGCCAGTGACCAATGAAAAAGCAGATCTTAAAGCATTGATAATTCGGAATGGTATTGCGCTACTGCTTGGCGTGCTTTTTTATTTCCTGTCGGCTTCAATAGTTTCTATTTTTATCAAAACATTCTTACGTTAATAAACAGATACTTCGGTTTATTTATAAATTTGCCATAGTTGTTAGATCATGCCAGGGGTAAGTGAAGGAAAAGTTAATTAGTCTATTTAAAAGTATTAAACCAACGTATTTACTTGGGTTTGCATTGCATTTTGCTTTTCTAGCCGCTATTTATTGGTTGTACCACGGTTTAGGTTGGTTTGATAGGTTTCCAAATGATGTCACATTGTCTAATTGGGATGGCTATTGGTTCGAGAATATTGTAAATGTTGGTTATAAGTTTAATGCCGACAGAGCTAGCAATACAGGTTTCTTTCCTTTGTTTCCAGCAATTTGGAAACTGCTGACAGTGAATGCTGGTTTTATGTCGTTTTATAATTTATTGATGGCATTAGGCTGTATGTATGTTCTCGCTCAAGAGTATAAATGGAGTGTGACACGTACCCTTACATATCTAGCTTTGCCTTCTTTATTTTTCCTGTACGTTCCATATAGTGAAAGCATCTATTTTGTTTGTTGTACTTTAATATTGATTGGGTTAACACGTAGCAAGCAGCCTTATATTTATATTGGATTGTTTGTGGCTGGACTTACACGTCCAACATTAGTGTTTTTTATTCCAGCGTTATTTGCCGTAGATTTTTATAAATGGTTTACCCATCAAGAAAACTTTATTACCTCGCTTAAAAGAGTAAGTCTGGTAGTTTTTTCTTCGGTTTCAGCTACGGTGATTTCCTACTTGGTCCATTGGTATCAGACTGGAGTTTGGATGGCCCATTATAAAACAGTAAGTACATATTGGGGGAGAATATTAAGAGTTCCAGTATTCCCACTTCACACCTATGGAATGAGTAAAATATTGTGGTTAGATGCTTGGGCTACTATACTTTGCGTTTTTGCGATAGTTTATTTGTTGTATCTGTTAAGGAAGAGTTTACCTAGGGTGAAAAGCCCAATTGAGTTTGATGCTAATACCATTGTACTATTATTTACAGCTACTTATTTGTTAATGGCATTTTGTAGCGTGTTCTTTTATAGGGATAACTATTTTGGGACGAATATGCGTGGGATCAATCGTTATGTGTTTGTAACTCCATTTTTGCTGCAGTCAATTCATATAATCTTGGAGAATGGATATTTAAAGAGGAAAATGGTGCTGAGTCTTTTAGCTGTATTAACTATGGTGGCACTGATGTATGGTGTTTGGCGACATGAAAATCACTTTTATCACTTTAGTGCTCTAATGGCTTTACTTACTATAGGGATCTATGGTTTAGGTAAAAATGAGACCAAGTGGTCTTGGATTCCAGTATATGTGATATTCTGTTGTGCTCAGACTTATCTTTTCAATATGTTTATCGCAGGGATTTGGGTGGCTTAATAACTATTTGTTTTTAGAGTCCATATAGTCTTTAATGAGCATCATATTTTCTTCAGTTAAAGGCTTTTCAAAAAATTCCACCACTTGCTCTATATTTTCTACGCTTTGCTTTTCACCAAGTCTTATCGCCGAAGACATTAACAAAACTGGAATCTGATTTAATGACTCAATTCCTTGAAGTTTTGCTAAGAATTCTAGCCCAGTCATATTGGGCATATTGATATCTGCTAATATAAGCGCAGGTGGATCGTTTTTAAACACTTCTAATGCTTCGATAGCAGAATTATGAATAATAAAATTAGTGATGTTATACTTGCGAAAAGTATATTCCATGATAGAACGAAATATTTCATCATCGTCTATTAAATGAATAAAAGCAGCCATTTTGTGTTTATTTAGCTAAGTTAAATGTTAGTGTAAAAGTAGTCCCAATACCAACCGAACTGTCCACACTTATATATCCATCACTTTTGGACATCATGGTCTTAATTAGATATAGTCCAACTCCCTTTCCGTCTGCATTGCTTTCTAATCTTCCAAAAAGCTCGAAAATCTTATTACCGTTTCGTTCCATATCAATCCCACGTCCATTATCTTTGATTTTCATTTCAAGTTGTCCTTCAGAATTAAGATTTGTAGTTATATAGACCAAAGGATCACGTTGTTCAGATTTATATTTTATAGCGTTGGTCAAAAGGTTTTGAACAATACTCTCAAAGAAAAGTTTAGGAAACAAGAAACTGTCTACTTCCATTTTACCAAATTGGATTTTAGCATTATTATCTTTTATTAACTCCTCAATGTTATTTATGACTTTCATGATTTCTTTCTTGATCTCAATTGAGTCCAAAGCAAGTTGACCATTGCCTTTTATATCGATAACCTTATGTAAGTCAGAAAGTGTTTCTTGCATGTTTACGGCACTTTTCTTTACCTTGGTTATGAGATCCAAACCTTCTGGCTTTATAAAACCTTGCTCCTGAATCATTTCGATCAGGGAAGCAATGTTTATGGCAGGGTGCTTTAAATCATGGGAAGCTACGTATGCGAACCCTTCCAATTCTTTATTCGAATCTTGTAGTTGATTTTCCGTATATTTTTGTAAAGAAATATCAATAAAGGTAGCTACTGCTCCAGTGACTACATGATCATCTTTAGTGAAGTATGGAGTGATTCTTTGTAAAAACCATTTTCCGTCCATTGTTTGGATTTCAATTTCACTTAGTTGTCTGGATTTCATTACTTCTTGTACTTCAGATACAAAAAGATCCTGATCAAATTGAGTAGTTAATTCGGTTATCTTACGGTCAATATCAATACTTCGTAATGAAACCAGCTGATTCATATGAGGGGTGAACCTTCGGATTCTAAGTTGGCTGTCCAAAAATAGAGTTCCTAATTCAGTACTATCCATCAAATGATCTATATCATCATTTAGTGCTGTTAATTCTGCGTTTTTAGTAAGAAACTCACTATTAACGGTGTGAAGCTCTTCGTTTACAGATTGCAACTCTTCATTGGTACTTTGTAATTCCTCATTAGAAGCCAAGAGTTCCTCATTCGTGGCTTGAAGTTCTTCATTGGAAGTCTCAGCATGTTCGATTGTATTTTGCAAGTCTTCTTTCAGATCTCTAAGTTGATTTTCGAGTTCATTGATCCGATCATTTTCGAACTGGGTGAATGTTTTTACAAGCTTTTGCTCTACTAGTGGTTTGTTTTCTTCTGCTTGACGAACAAAGATTAGAAACAATTTAGCTTCATCTTGATTCGAACCTCCAAGTTGGTTAATATTCAGATGAAGGGACTTAATGTGAGTTGGGTATTCAATATTAACGAATTGATTGATTTCTTCTCCTTTTTCAGCCATTCTTATTCCAGTATTGATAAGGCTAGATAGACCAATGGGGCACATTTTAAGAATGTTAAGAGAAAATTTATTTTCTGTGAGAGTAATGTAGTCTCTATAATTACCTGTCGCTTCAACCAGATTAAATTCCCTATCAACTATCATAGAAGCCCCATTCATTACTTCCATCATTTTACTATGAGCTGTTTCTACTAGATTGACTTGTCCAGGTCTCATAGAGTATTTTGTGAATCGGCCAATACTTTTTGGACGAGCAACACTTACTTTATTATTCAATTCAATATTGCTGATATTGATTCTTTTATTGGAATCAATGTTCTTATAGATTTTCCACTTATTATCTACAGTAGAGTATGACCTGTGGAAATCCCCTATGGTTTCGCTAGTACCCAAGAACAAGAATCCCTCTACTTTAATACTAAACCTAAAGAACTGTTGCACCTCCGATTGTGTTTTTTGATTCAAATAAATCAGCATGTTACGACAGATCACCAAATCTACTTTATGAAAAGGAGGATCTTGTGTTGCATTATGGTATGAAAATATAATTTGAGATCGGATTTTTGGTTTTGCAATATATGTATCGATCTCTTTCGTGAAATATCGGTCTATAAAATGTTTAGGTACACTGTCATCGAGGTCAGACTTCTTATAAGCACCAGTGCTAGCAGCTTGTAAGGCATCCATATTACAATCCGTAGCAAAAATCTTAACGGTATTTTTAATGTTATGCTTTACGATATAATCATCGAGCATTATCGCAATACTAAACGCTTCTTGTCCTCTTGAGCACCCTACTGACCAGATTTTTAATGTTTCGTCTGGTTTAAGATTCCTAAATAATTTTGGGATTACATTTTGATTAAGGGAATGCCATGCGTCTTCGTCTCTAAAGAATCTTGTAACTCCGATAAGCAAATCTTTGTTAAGTTCCTTGAGTTCTTCATGGCTTACGAGTAAATGGTTATAATAGTCCTTTAAGTCATATTTTCCAGAAAGGCTCATTCGTTTGTTTAACCTTCTTAGTATAGTAGGAAGCTTGTATCTTTTGTAATCAATAGAGAATGTACTCTTGAGTAGAGAAAGGATTTGATTATAGAATTCTTGTCCGCCACTAGCCAGAAGATCTCGTTCTGGATCAATAACCCCAGACGAATCTACTAATTCTTGAATTACTCTGTTGATTTCATTACCAGGAAGAACATAGTCTACAATTCCTTGATCAATAGCGGCACGAGGCATACCATCAAATTGTGCTTCATTCGGGTCTTGAACCAATATAGTTCCACCAGCCAAATGTATATCGCTTGCACCTCTTGTTCCGTCCGAACCAGTTCCAGAAAGAATTACCCCGACAGCACTGTTTCTTTTTTCTATGGCAAGAGAACTAAAGAAACTATCAATGGGGAAGTTTAGTTGGTTTTTAGGCTTTTCCTTAAGGATCAATCTTTCATTAACCACGGTCATAGTCATCTTGCTCGGAATCATATAAACACTTCCAGCTTCTACCTTATCGTTGTTTTTAGCTGCTTTGAAGTTCATTTGACTCCTTTTGGATAACAGCTCAACCATTAAACTTTTATGGTCTGGTGAAAGATGTTGAATGCAAACATATGCTAAGTTTTGGTGATGCTTTACATTCTCAAAAAATGCATGAAGAGCCTCCAATCCTCCTGCTGATGCACCAATGCCTACAATTACCAATCCCTTATCCTCTTGTGGTGTTATTTTATTCTCGGTCATACCTATTACAATAATTTTATTCGCCAGCGCGTTTATTAGAATTTTTTCTAATTTGGTTCATCATGGCTTCACATTGCTTTCTAACTTCCTCTCCTTCTTTATTCACTGTTTGCAAATAACTTTTAACATAGTTAAGGTTAGAACTCAATTTTCGATTCTGCTTTGCCTGCATTACTTCATTTATAACATTATGAAGTTGCTGGAAACTCTCCTTAAGTAAAAAAGCCGAAGCTCCACCAAGAATTGTTTCTTTGGCAAGTTCAAAACTTAAGGCTCCAGTCACGAATACAAATTTTGCTTGAGGTGCATGTTCTTTTGCAAAATGAAAAGCATTAAACCCTGAGTATTCGGGTAGCACATAATCTGAAATGATTAAGTCTGGCTTTTTGTCCAATACTAATTTTTCGTAGTCGTCTTTGGATTCTGTATCATATACCAAAAACGGATACGAGCAGCGATTGATTTCTTGTTTAATAACAAGCATATCGACTTCGCTGTCTTCTAAAACTACAACCTTCATTGAATATTCTCTTAACCTTAAAGATAATTACTTAATGGTAATGTGCAAAAATTATTGACAGAAAAGAGGATTAGAATGAAATGCAGGTTATTAGAATAGTTCTAAATCTTTATCCTCATCTTCTAGGTCATTGAAGCCAAATGATTCGTAAAGAACTTTTCTCTGCTCGAACATAGTTAATACATTCTCTAAGCATTGAAATTCATTGTGATATTTGTTTTTATCAATCGAGGTATTAGAGCCCGCTATATCCAAATTAGATTGTAGCCCACTTAAGAATTTAATAAGATTATTAATTTTAAAGAGTACAATATTAGAGCCGTCGAATATCAGGTCTATGCTTTCCCAAATGTCATCCTGAATTTCAGGTTTTTCCCACAGGTTTACAAATCGAGATTTGAGTTGATCATTGGTAGAAACATATTCATCCTTAATCAGCTCAAGCATATTGATTAGAAATGTTAGGGTTGTTTTTTTGAAAATATCTGGAGTGTTTTTAAGCTCCGAACTAAACATTTGGTGGATGATCGCAATATGCTCCAGTTTTTGGTGCATCAAGTCATGAAATTGAATAAGATTACTAATCCCCTGAAGACCTTTCAATACTTGAGATTTATTGCTAGGAGAACGAACGAAACTATTAACTAAATGTTTACACATTGTTATTTGTGCAACAACCTTAGAAAAATCATGACTTAAGTTTTGCTTTATTCTTCTAATATCCCCTTCCGTTCTTACGAAATCCTTCATTTAATAGTTGGCTCTTCTACTTTTTGTAAGGAGTGAAGCTAACAACTAGCTTCGTCAGATACAACAAATTTGGGACGAACTACCCCTAAAATTAGATGAAAATTAGTATGCAAAGTCTAATGTAAAATGCAGTTTACAATTATAATTATAGGGATAAACAACTTGTTATTGCCGATTGATTCACTCTGGTTTCTATAGTGCAATATTTTGATTAATTTTGTATCCAGATTTTTATAACTGTTACAATGAATAAAATATTATATGGTCTTATCGCAGTCGTTTTACTTTTCGGGTGCAAGGAAAAGGATAATGAAAATGATAAGACTATTCCTGTTGTAGGAGGATATCACGCGATATATTCCAGCGATACTTATACAAGTTTAAACGCCATTGTGCGTGTCGAACGTTTTTCGAATGGAATGGTTTACGTTTACCCACCGGATGAGTCTAATCATCCTGCGGTTTTAATGAATGTAAATGAAACCACGACGGGTAATTTAGGGCTTAACGTGGATGATCAGGAAGGATTGGGATACCAAATTAAAGGAGTAGCTCAAGTTGGTTCTGAGTTTCACGGAGGATACATAAATTTGAATGATGAGTTTTTCTATGAATTAACTTTAGAAAAAGATGGTGTTGTAGATACTGTTACAGTCTTGTCTTCTGCCAAGTATCCAGTTACATGTTTCAATGAAACATGGGATGGCGATGAGAATGGTGTTGATTGTGGAGGAGTTTGTCCAGCCTGTGAGGAATACTTTAAAAACGACACGATTTATGAATCTTCGGATGAGATTTTAGCATTGGACTTTTTCAATGACAACGTTGGAATAATGGCAACTAAAGGATTGAGTTCTGATAACATTGTTGTTACTACCAATGGTGGCCTAACTTGGGAAACAAGCACAAGTCCATCCACTTTCAATATTCAAGATCTTGAGTTTATTAATTCTTCCAAGGTCTTAATGAGTGATGCTAATGGTGATAAATATTATTCTCTGGATCAGGGAAGCTCTTGGACAAAAGATACTAGTATTTACAAGGTAAATAATTTTACAGTTGTATCTGAGAACTTGATTTGTGCTAATGCTTATTTCAATCGTGCGATGTACTACTCTACGGATGGTATTTCTTGGTCGGAAGCTATAGTAGATAGTACTCTTGAGTCTTCGTATAGTGATTTTTCTGCCGTGGAATTTGTTGAAGGTTCAACTACCATTGGTTATGTGTTTAAACGAAATGGCCAAGGTCAAAATCAAATGCTTAAAACAACAGACGGAGGCAAAACCTGGACAAAGAAAGGAGCTCCTTTGAATGTTGATATTGGAAGTATCTATTTCGCGGATGAGATGAATGGTTTTGCGTGTGAATATTTTGCAAGTTTTCTAAAGACAACCGATGGAGGAGAAACTTGGACTACCGTAAATTCTGATCCTGTAATTGACAATGCTACCACTGTTTACTTTCATGGTACTAAAGCAATAATTTTAGGATCACCAGCCTTTGTTTCAACGGATAATGGAAGTACATGGTCTCAACCTCAGGATCAAGCGACTAGTCAGCCACTTTATTTATCGCCGCAAGGAGCTGTTTACCAGTACGGAGCAGGTGTAGGTTCAAACTATTATCTACCTAATGGAGGTAACATCGTGAAATTAGATTTGAGCGT
>JAHDFW010000114.1:8767-13113 GCA_020627945.1 Cytophagales bacterium | reverse complement strand
ATAAATTCCCATATGATATAATGCAACGAAGTTCTTCTGAGAAGCAATACTTATAAAGGGTAATGGCAACTTTGGATCACAGTGATATCCTCCCGGATATAAATCATGTGGTACTACATAACCTATCATTCCGTAAGACATTGCTTCTTCAAAACCTTCCCCTAAGTTTTGTTGAATAGTTTCACGCAACTTGGTCATGGCTGCTTTACGATCATCTGGTACATTTTGAATGTACTCATCAGGCGAATTAGCTTCTATTTTCATATTCTTTAAATTAAATGGACCTCTAAATTACAATTGAGCTCCATAATTCCTAGCAAGAATATGATTTTATGATTTGCGGTAATTGTGAATTTGTGTTTGTTTAGGTCTGATCATATTCATCAGATTATATAAACCAAAGAAGACTCTATTGATATAGATAAAGTGCTTTGAACCCCTATTAACATCAATTTTACGCAGTCTTTGATCTTTTGAATAACCTTCCGCAAGTCTCGCTACATCCATAAAATAATCGTCATTCGAAAAGTCGAATGTTTCATCATGGAATGGTAAGGTAAACAAGGTTAGCACCTCCTTAAAAAAGGCTCTTAAGAACACTTTATCCTTATCTGAATCTGATGGCTTTATGATTTCTAAATCGTCAAGAGTCTTGTTAAAAACCTTAGGATTCTCAAGACTATCTTTATCCAAGAGTGCGAAATATGGCCCGTAAAAGTCGTCTGGAATTTCTTTAACGCACCCAAAATCTAATACAACTAAATCGTTATCCTTAGAAATTAAGAAGTTACCCGGATGTGGGTCTGCATGTACTTTTCTAATCACATGAATCTGATGCATAAACAAATCCCAAAGTGCTTGACCTACTTTTTCGCGATGCTCTTGAGAAGGGTTAGAGCTAGTAAATTCAGACAAATGTTGCCCCTTCATCCAATCCATAGTTAGTACTCCTTTTGAAGAATACTCTGGATAATAACCAGGGAAGATCACGTTGTTAATAGATTGACACTCTTTAGAGATTTGCAAACTATTTCTTAACTCCAATTCATAATCAGTCTCTTCGAGAAGCTTCTCTTCTACCTCTTTGAAATACTTCTCCGATCCTTTTTTCTCGATGTTAAACATCTTAAGTGCAACAGGCTTAATCAAAGCAAGGTCGGAAGACACACTATCTGCCACTCCAGGATATTGAATTTTTACGGCAAATGACTTTCCGTCTTTTTCCGCCCGATGAACTTGTCCAATACTAGCCGCATTCACTGCCTCCTTACTGAAAGAATCAAACATCTGGCTTGGTTCCTTACCGAATGAACTTCTAAAAACCTTAATAACCAAAGGCAGCGAAAGGGCTGGTACTGAAAACTGCGATAAGGAAAATTTTTCAACATATGCTTGAGGAAGTACATTTTGGTCCATGCTCATCATTTGAGCAACTTTCAAAGCACTACCCTTCAAATCTTTAAGACCATCGTAAATATCCTCAGCATTGGATTGATCCAAACGCTCTCGCGCCTCCTCTTCGGTATTCACCAATTTGTCACCGAGGTATTTAATGTAATTTACACCTACTTTAGCGCCAGTCTTCGCAATCTTTGAAGCACGTTGCACTTTGGATATTGGTATATGATCGATGGTTTTCATAACACTACGAGAAAGTCTTATCTCGAATTAAAATTTATAAACTCACTTTTTCTTTGACTACAAACTTGCCCCAATCAATCAAACGTTCAAATGGAGAAGCTCCTATTACTTCAAAACCTGCATGCACTGTCTTTTCTATAAACTGATCCGTTTTTTCAAACTTTACAGAATCATCTCCTAGATAAAATTTAAAAATCATAAGGAACTGCATCCATGCCACTTCTTCAATGGATTTATTCTTAAACTCCACCATTTTAGTCTTATCAAAGATTTTGAATCCCTCGATGGACAATGAGCGCACAAAAACTAAGAAATGCTTTCGAAATTCCTTTAGAATTGAAAAGTTCTGAATTGCATGCTCGGGCTGCATACTCCATTGCACATAGCTTCTATTCGCTGTAAATAGTTCAAACAACGTGTAGTAGAAGGTAAGCAATTTGTCAGAGGTTTCGAACGCTTCAAAATCTTCGCTTTTCTCAATCATTTTGATGGTTTGATTGAAGAATTCGACGTAAATCTCTTTCTCCAATTTATCTATTGAAGAAAAGTGCTTATAAAAAGCTGATTCGGTTGCGTTGTTTTCAACCATTAATTGATAAACCGTATTCGGTTTTTTACCACTCTTTAGAACAAAGTCCATGTAGAACTTAATGATCGTAGAACGTGATGAGTTTGTTTTCTTGGCCATAATTGAAATCAAATTTCTCTTTTACAAAGATACATTTGTTTAACTATTTTACAAATTATTTAAACAAAATATATTTAAGGTCTTGAAATAGCGTCTTTTGCTTTATATTTGGATTTGGATAAGTGAACACAAATATGATTGCGAGTTTAGAGGAAATACAGGAATGGGATCAAACATATCGTTTGAAATTTATCAATTCAATTTCGGGTTATAAGTCTGTGCATCTCATTGGAACTAGGTCAGAGTCTGGAAATAACAATATTGCGATTTTCAACTCACTGGTGCATATCGGTTCTAATCCTCCACATATTGGTTTTATTATGAGGCCCGATACGGTTCGAAGAGATACGCTTAATAATATTAGAGCTACCAAAAGCTTCACAATTAATCACGTGCATAAGTCCTTCGTTCGGCAAGCACACTATACATCCGCAAAATTTGATGAGGACGTTTCCGAATTTGATGAATGCAATCTGAATGCAAAATTTGAACATGGTTTCCATGCTCCTTTCGTAGAAGAAAGTAAAGTTCGCATGGCTATGGAGCTGGTTGATATTGTACAACTTCCAACACATGACACCTATATGGTAGTCGGCGAAATAAAGCAAGTCTTTATAGATGATGACTGCGTTGGAAAAGATGGTCAATTGGACTTTGAACCAGTTCAGAATGTAGTAGTAACAGGATTAAATGAATATTCAACGGTTAAATCTTTGCGTGGTTTTCCATATGCGCGAGTAGATGAAATTCCTCCTTTTGGAAAAAAAGAAAGATCGGATCAAGTGGTGTATGACGAAGAAACTGACACCTACACAGCTGCATTATTACCATATGGTACCAATATTAGTTCTCCATCCATTATACCAGCAGATGTATCAACTTGGAAGAATCAGGGGATCAATAAGTTTAATCACGCATTGAACAACAAAGTTGAGCAGATCAAAAACAAGTATCAAGATCTTGTAAAAGAGTTTCAGCTTAATGAATTAGTTTATGGCTGCAAGATGAACTTTGAACCCATTATTGGTCAGACCTATCATTTGTATAAAGACGATCACGATGAACATTTCTTGTCCATGATCCCGCCCAACACATGGAAAAAGGAGTTTGTAGGTTCATTCAAATTGAATCATGATGGGAGTTGGGAATTGGCGGAAGAAAAAGATTCAGAATAATGAAACCTAAGTTATTCCTAGATGACCTCCGTACTATAGATATGGTTTATGATTCGTCAGAAGAAGTAAATTACGATATTGTACGAAACTATTATGATTTTGTAAAGTACCTGCAAAAACATGGGCTACCAGAGTTTATAAGTTTTGATAACGACCTTGGTTTAGATACAAACGGGGAAGTTGCTCCTGATGGTTATGCTTGTGCTAAATGGTTGGTTTATGAATCTGGTCTGGATCTTAGAAATCTTAAATTCCATGTGCATTCGGCAAATCCTGTAGCAGCCGAACAGATACGTGGATTACTAAATAATTATATCAAGCACCTGAACTCATAATTACCTTCGATTTTTCTTTAAGAGTAATTTGGAATAAGGTTATTTCTTCTCTTCAACCAACAGTTTATCCAACCAACTAGGGTCCAAAATCAACTGATTAAACTTAATTTCTACATAGGATTCATCAATGTCATATTTCAGATGTTCCAGAGTTTCATCTTCCAGATGTGGTAATACGAACGAGTACATTTTGTCTTTACGAAAATCGTAAGTCATAGTGGCCTTTCCTGCTATAACATACTTTTCATGCAAAATAGCTGCATTTGAAATCAGTCCTGTGATTCGATCTTTTAACGTCTTTTTTCTTAGAATAAACGAGCCTTCAATTTTTGGCAAATCCATACGGATTTTTAACGTCGTAATTAGCTTGAGTGATTTAGAGTTTTTAATAAATAGATTCCCTGTGTATCCACTGCCTTTATCCAACGTTAAAACTATAGGAATCGGTTTATCTAACTTCCCTATAAAGTTCAATGCCCAAGCAGAAACCGCACCTTTCGACTTTCC
>JAHDFW010000114.1:0-8667 GCA_020627945.1 Cytophagales bacterium | reverse complement strand
ATCTTAGATGCATAATATTCGTAACGATCTTCCGCTTCTTTGGTTTCAAAAAAACCAAATCCTTTGTAAACCCCTTCTTCAACCAACACTACGGATTTAATCTCGTCTGTTGGCCCTTCTCCTATAATCACAAAATCATCGGTAAGTCGAATGGATTTAATCGCGCCCTGAACACGTTCGTTATAGTCCTCTGGGTATTCTTCTTTTGCACAAACGCCTTTGCATCTCTTAATTTGATAATGAAAACAAGCACCTTTGCTTCTTTGCAAGCCCGTGTATTTGGGACATAACTCAAATTGCTCGGTAATTCTTTCTAAATAAGCGCGGGCATCCGAAATATTATAAAACAACGCCAATGGATCTCTTACGTGCTTAATGGCACCATAAGCCAAACGCTGAATCTTATTTCCATCCTCGTAGATAAAAATTCCAAAGCCCTCATTGGTTCGCTTTTGAGCACTATTGTAGGTTGGACGTAGTCGTTTTATTTCATTGGATTCTAGTAGTAAAGCTACTAACTCACTTCCTGTTTCCTTATAAGTCACATTGGCTGTCATCTGTTGCATTACCACCTCCTTCTTCTTTTTATCTTGAAAGTGACTCATGACCCGCTTCTTTATGTCTACGGCCTTACCAACATATATGATCTCTCCTTGCTCGTTGTGGAAATAATATATTCCAGTTGTGTTAGGCAACTTGTCATAAACTTCCCGCTTCAACAAAGGTGGCAAACTTGCCTCTTTGGATTTCGGGTTCAAGAAGGTATCTATTATACCATTATCCTCCTTCAACAACTTCTCGAAAAGTATTACAGTTGCTTCAGCATCTCCTCGTGCTCTATGTCGGTCGGTAATTACAATACCTAAATCATCGCACAGTTTCCCTAAACTATAAGAAGCATGTCCAGGCAATAACTTTCGTGACAATCGGACCGTACAAAGTTTTTTTCTTCGAAACTCTCCGCCCAATTCAGCATATTCGCTTCGAATGGTATTATAATCGAAATTGACATTATGGGCCACGAAAACACAACCTTCCGAAAACAACATAAATTTTTTAGCAATCTCGTAAAACTTTGGAGCATGCATTACGGTTTCATTGGTAATGCCAGTAAGTCTCGAAATATTATATGGAATTAAACTTTCTGGGTTTACGAGAGAATAAAATTCGTCAATGACCTTTTCACCGTCGTATTTAAACGCCGAAATTTCGGTTATTTTATTTCCTCGGGAACCATACCCTGTTGTTTCAATATCTACAATGCAATAGACCATTCTCAATTTCCCAACACTTCTCCAACAAATCCTTTCTTTGAAAGGTTCTGGTTTAAAAGATTCTAAATCACATAAACTATTATTCAGTATTCGACATTTTACTTTGGTTGAAATTACAATTTTAAGTTTTCGAATATTATATTGTGCATAAATTAAAACTTACAACACTTTGGAATACATAATCGTAATTGCCATCCTGCTGCTTATTTTTGTGATCTGGTCTCTCAATAAAAAACCAAAGATCAATATAAAGGATTTCCCTGCTGATTGGCGAATTTTACTGAGAAAAAACGTTCAATTCTACGATTTTTTAAGTCCAACAGGCAAAGAAAAATTCGAATATCGTGTTTTAGACTTTCTAAGACGTTATAGAATAACAGGGATCAAAACCAAGATCACCGACTTGGACAAACTACTTGTAGCAAGTAGTGGAATCATTCCTACATTTAACCTCCCTAAATGGAGATATTCTGGCTTAGATGAAATCATCGTTTTCCCAAGTCAATTCAACTTAAAGTGGCAAACAGGGAAAAATATCAAAGGTCCTAAGATGCTTGGAATGGTAGGTGATGGTATTTATGATGGTAAAATGTGGCTTTCCAAAAAGTCTTTGCATAGAGGTTTTCAAAACAATGAGGACAAACATAATGTAGGAATTCATGAGTTCATTCACCTCATTGATAAAGAAGATGGTTCAATTGACGGTGTTCCACAGGCCTTGATCGATCATTCTTACACTATTCCATGGATGAGGCTCGTAAAAACTAAAATGGCCAGAAAAGATTCTGATATCCGCAAATATGGAATGGTCAACGAAATGGAATTTTTCACAGTGGTATCCGAATACTTTTTTGAAAACCCTGCTGCTCTTAAAAAGAACCACCCAGATCTATACAAAGCTCTAAAAAAAATATTTCGTGCGGACCCCGTTGAATTTATGCGCGGTAAAAAAAGAAGTATTCTAGGCCCTAATGAGCCTTGCGTATGCGGCAGTGACCAAAAATTTAAATACTGCTGCGGAGAAGAACACTACAAAAAGTAATCACTTAACCTAACATATAACTTACCACATGAAGAATATAATTGGAGATCTTCATTGTCATTGCACAATGAGACCGTTTAACACAAGTTTACCAGAAGGTAATAACAATCCAAACCCTGAAAGCAAGGAAAGTATCTGGCATTACGATCCACCCACCAAATGGGACGAAACCAAACAGTCTCTTTTAGGAATCAGTCAATATTCGCAGGCAAACTTTACCGCTCTTGCAAAAGGAGGAGTTCGTATGGTATCCAATTGCCTTTATGCTTTCGAGCTTGGTTTTATAGAAACTAAACTAGAAGAATACTTAGGTCAAGGCCTTACAACAGACGCTACAAGTTTAGTAACAGGAATCCCAGCAAAGGACTTAGAGTATGTTGCTGCACAAAAAAGCTACAACTACCACGACAATTTAGTGAAGGAGCACGCATACTTGTTGCAGCTCCATGGAAAGCCCGTAACGATTGAGAACGGGGAAACTTGGACCTACTATGTAGTTAATGATTTCAACGACCTAGAAAGTGTTCTTAAGGAAGAAAATACAATTGCTGTAATCGTAAACATAGAAGGTGGACACAATTTCGCTGAAAGGGTAATCCATAAAGATAGTCCTGTTGATACACTGTATGAGGAGCAAATGCTCAGCAACCTAAGAACAGTTAAAAACTGGGAATTCAAACCTTTCTATATTACGGTGGTGCATCATTTTTTTAATGGTATTTGTGGTAACACTCGTAGTATTGCTCCTGGAGTTGCATCTAAAAATATTGATCAGTCCTATATGTTAGGTACAGGTGTGACTGATTTAGGAAAGCAGTTTATTGATATCATGCTTGATGATACTGAAGGAAATCGAATTTTGGTTGATTGCAAACACCTAAGCATTAGAGGAAGAGCTTGGTACTATGATCAACTTCGAACTAAATACAAGGATCAGAATATTCCTGTTCTTTATACGCATGCAGCAGTAAATGGCAGAAAGTCAATTTATGATCTACTTCATAAAGGAGAGCAGGAAAACTGGGGAGATAGTGAATACTGTACCTTAGAACCAATAGCTCCAGAGTTAAACGAAAAGTTCAACGATTGGTGCATCAACTTATTCGATGATGAAATCGTAATTATTGGTGAATCCCAAGGAATGATTGGTCTAGAGTTTGACCGAAGAATTGCTGGCTATGATGGGGACATGGAAAAAATAAAGGCCAAAGACAAGGAAATTGATGATTGGACTATGCTGATTTGGAATCAGATACACCATATTGCACTTACACTTGATAATGCAGACCAAAACGCTTGGGATTGTGTTTGTATCGGTTCAGATTTCGATGGAATTATCAACTCGATCTATGGAATCTTTACAGAAGAACAAATGCCTGAGTATAAAGGATATTTATTAGAACAAGTTACTGACCTAATCAATAGTAATCAGCTGCAAGAAAAGAACCAGTTGGACCCTGACGAAATCGTTGAGAAAATCATGTTCAAAAACATGTATGAGTTTATGCGACGAAACCTCAAAAGTGGGGATAAACCAGGACAAGTTATTGCCTAGGAATAATCCAATTTTTACAAGAAAAGCCGAGGTTTTTACTTCGGCTTTTTTTATTGTATAGACCACCGTTAGTTGTTAAAAAATCGTCCTAATCTTTGGATTTCAAGCCTTTAAGTTCTAATTTAATATTAGATTGGGAAACTGCCCACTATAAATTTTTGGACAACCCAGCTATGTTTTATTAAATTTTTAAGACTATGAGAAGAGTTCTTCTAACATTTTTTGTAATTACTTTATCTACAACTATTTGGGCACAAGATGGCACATTTACCGCTGAAATCTGTATTCGTCACAGAGGGCATGAGGAAACCGCTAAATGCTTTGACAACAGCAGTTCTATAAGCAATATAGAATACCTAAAATGCGGTCTCATTGCAGGTCCAAGGCAATATTCAGTTAAAATACCAGAAAACCATGTACTTGCGAAAATTACATTGATCGCTAAGAAAAACGGTCAAGAAACGCAACGGAGAAGCACAAGTTTTGGAAAAGGAGAGAAAGCCCGTTCTTTAGCCTTCGATAACAACGGTAGAATGGGACCTTATATGAAGAACATGCAAGAGGATGAAGTGGAAATTCAGCTTGTTGTTTATAGAAGAGACCCTGAGGAAGGATATGTACGAATTCCTGCTGAAAACAGCACTTTTACGGTTCGATTGAATCAAGAAAAGGAAAATAAATCAGAAACAAAAACTAGCGAAGTTGCGGTTGCTTCCGAGTTAGAATAATACAACAACACTACTGTTTATACAATACAAAAGGGCTTCTCCTAATTATTAACTGGAGAAGCCCTTTATTTTGTCCTATTAGCTTAGAAACTTTTTATGCTTGTGGAGCTGGTGCAGGAGTATAGAAAAACTGCTCTTGAACAACTTTTCCTTCTTTTACATTATACACTACCACTTCCTCCATATTCGTAGGAGCTGGTGCTCCTTTAAAGGTAACATTCATCTTCATTGTGCAGGTAAAATAATTCTCAGCAACAATAGGATCTGATACTTCTGAGGAATTAACGGTTTCCACCATTTCATTCCATCGTTCTCCTTTAGCTTTTATCTGCTCCATTCCTTCTGCTCTTTCTAGTGGAGCTCCTTGTGGCTCAACACTTACAGCATTAGGCGAATATAGCTCGCGATAAACAGTTTCATAATCTCCCTCTCTGCATAGCTCTACTAGTCTATTTGCAACTTCTTGTGTAGTCATATCTTTTACGTTTAAATTATTAAAATAAATTACTTTGATTTAACATTAAGTCAAATCTAGTCACGAGTTGTGACAACAGTATGTCAGTAAGATATGAAAATTGTTACTTTTTTTGATAGTGCAGGTTCAGGTCTTCGATCAACGAAGTCATATAATCGGTAAGTTCGGGAGGTTCTACAATGGTTACATATTTAGTGAAACCTAGAAGCCACTGTGCCAAACCAAAGAAAGAGTATGTTACAAAGGTCATCCTAAATTTAGTATCAGAAATCTGCTCTTCGTCTACCCACCCAAAAGCATATTTTGTGGAACCCGTGTAACGCGCCATCTCAAGATCAAAATCAACCGTCACAACCCAGCTTTCTTTATTTTCCGTTTCTCTAGCCAAATATTCTTTAACACTTGGGTGTACAGATCGATCAAAAAGTTGATTCTCTTCAATTATTTCTTGAAAACGATCCAATTTAAACGTCCGGTAAGCCTCTCTGAGATGACAATAAGCAATCAAATACCAACTGGAATAACGGAAATAGCACCCAATAGGCTCAAGGGTCCGCCTTTCAGCATTCTCACTATTTAGTTTTTGATAAAGGACTGTGATTACACGTTTGCTGGCAATAGTAGAAATTAGTGTTCCTAAAAACGGATGATCCTTCCCTTGTCTCTGATGGGAAATAAGCTGAATTGAATCGTCAACAATGGACATTAAATCCCGAACACGCTCTCCCAAAGCCCCCCTAATTTTCTCAATTCCTTTTAAATAATCTTGAGAGGTCTTACTATCTACCATGCCCGTGATAATCTTTTCCGCAACCATAAAGGCGATAGCCTCTTTTTCTTCTAATCGTATTGGCGGTACCTTATTTCCTTCTACCAGTGAAAAACCAACACCAGCCTCACCATAAATAGGAATTCCCGCGTTTTCCAATGATCTAATATCACGATAAACAGTACGAAGACTTACATCAAATTTCTCCGCCAATTCTTTCCCCTTAACCAAATGGTGGTTTTGCAAATACAAGAACAAGGACAATATTCGATCGAATTTTTTCAGAACTAATTTACAATCGTTGTGGCTTAACAGTGTGTTTTCTAGCTTCTTTCGTAAATTTAACGGGCAAAGTTTAAATTCGCTAGTTAAATATAAAATGAAACCACCCTGGCTGGCATATTCGCTCATTCCGTTACTCCTTCTCGGCTGTAGCCAAAATATCAATAATCAAACTGAGCAAGTCGAAACCGTCACAATCGACACAAACACCACCAATTCTGTTGTAATTGTGCCTTCTAAAAAAGATAGTGTTAAACCCAAACCCGAATTGGCTCCAAGTCAACATATGTATAACCTTACCATTTTCGATACCACGATTGTTTATAACCAACTGGTAAATAAAATTCTAGATACTTTATACGTTGGTACAACGGTTCCAATTCTTAAAAATGATGATCAATGGTCTAATCCGCATTATTTGAAATGTCAAATTCAAGATTCAGTTATCGGTTGGATTCCAAAGCATTCGGTAGCTACTGTTCTATTCGAAGATAGTCTTGGATCATATTTGGTTAAACCTGGTACCATGATAAATGGTTATGAAGAAAGACCAACTTGTATTAAATATTTCCCCAATTCCGACTCTAAACAATTCTTAGAATACAATTTCTCAATTATCAATTATATCTGGCCTGATTACACCAAAAGGATAAGCTCAACTTTTAGCAATACCCACGAAATTCTATATGTATTCTCATCCATGGAAAGTTGTCCTGGAAGCAGCAAAACTGAATACATTATTAGAACCAATGAGGGGCTTAAAACTCTTTTTAATTGGTGGTCTTCTGGGTTTGAAGAAGAAGGATATGAGCAAGGTAGAATAGTGGATTTAGATACAAGTTATACGATTGTTGTTCCCAAAATGGTCAACGATACTTTGCGACTTTGCTACTTCCCAGATAAAGAAAATAGGTTCTATGAAGTTGAACAAGACTTCCAACTAGAATGCGAATTCAAAAACCTACTTGTGTTAATCAAAAACGTACGGAAGGTGAAAATTGGTGACGATTCTTACACTAAAGAGACAGAAATTACCGAGTTTTACGAATGGAAAGACGGAGGTTTGAAACTATTCAATCGAAAGTAGGGTTAAACAGTTATCAAATTCTATTAAATTTCTAGATATGGACCACGAAGTAAAATGTAAATGGGAAGGAGGAATGTTGTTTTCGGCAGAGACTCCTGGAGGAAATGTTAAAATGAGTTCCGCAGGTGAAGGTGGACTTGGACCTAAAGCTCTAATGTTAGACGCTCTTGTAGGTTGTACAGGTTTAGATGTTTCGTCCTTAATCACTAAAATGAGATTGGAGGTTGAAGATATCCAGATTAATGCTGGAGCAAACCTTACTGAGGATCATCCAAGAACATATAAGGAAGTAGTGGTCGATTACATTTTCAAAGGTGCTAATCTGAATCATGAAAAACTAAACCGTATCGTGGAAATGTCTTCTGAAAAATATTGCGGGGTAATGGCTATGTTTAGAGAATTCTCTGAAGTTAAAATCAACGTTCATTTCGAAGATAAATAAATCGTAGTCATTGGATCAACCTCGTAAAATAGAAGATCAATTTGGTCGAAATCATAATTATTTAAGGATTTCGCTTACGGACCGTTGCAATTTGCGCTGTTTCTATTGCATGCCAGAAGAAGGTATTGAATGGACAAGTCGCGAGGATCTGATGTCTTTGGAGGAAATTTATGAAATTGCCAAAACATTCGTAGATCTTGGAGTTACTAAAATCCGTCTTACAGGTGGAGAACCTTTGGTTAGGAAGAATGTAGAATTCCTTCTTCGACAACTTGCAGACCTTCCAGTCGAGTTAGCCATCACAACGAATGGAATATTGGTTGATAAATTTATAGATCTGTTTGAGGAAATTGGACTCAACCACATAAACTTGTCCCTAGATTCCCTGGATAAGGACAAGAACCTCTTTATTACAAAACGTGATTACTTCGATAAAATCATGGGCAACCTTGACTTAATGCTCAATCGAGGTTTAAAGGTAAAGATTAACGCCGTGTTAGTTAGAGGCGTAAATGACAATGAAATCTTGGACTTTATTGATTTTACCAAAGACAAAAAAGTTGACATGCGATTCATTGAGTTTATGCCATTTTCAGGAAACCGTTGGGAACCAGAAAAAGGTATTTCGCTTGCTGAAATCCTAAATCTAGCTGAAAGCAAATACGGTGAAAAGCTAACTCGCATTGAAGATGCAGCAAACGATACTGCTAAAAACTATCGTATTTCTGGATATAAAGGAACATTCGGAGTGATTAGCTCTGTAACCAATCCATTTTGTGATACCTGCAACAGAATTAGACTTACTTCTAATGGTCGCCTTAAAAACTGTCTGTTCTCCAACGATGAAACAGACTTATTAACACCACTTCGTCAAGGGAATGATATTGTTCCGCTCATTCATCAAGCCATTCAAAGCAAAAAGAAAGTAAGAGCTGGAATGGATACTTTAGAGCAATTCTCAAATCCCGAGCTCAACGAGGATAATCGTTCTATGATCTCTATTGGAGGTTAGA
>JAHDFW010000113.1:11154-13361 GCA_020627945.1 Cytophagales bacterium | reverse complement strand
AACTGAAATAAACCTGCCGCCTGTGAAACTCCAATAAAGAGCATTGGAACCAAAAGAATAAGAATGCTCAATGCTTTAAACGAGATTCGAGGAATATAACTCAAAGCCAATCCTAATAGAATGGTACTTATACCTACAACATAGTTCAAATGGAAATTAGATGTCAATAATGTTTGGGACATTAAGTTTTTGAGCCACAACATAAAACCTACTTCTACAGAAGTTGATAAGAGTACAAATCCCATAAAGAGTCCTAAAAAAGTTGCCCCTATTGTTTCACCTCCTCCAAATATGATAGCCAATAGGATTAAACAAGAGCCTACCAATAATAAAACCGATGGGTCTGCTAGAGAACCTAAGTACTGATTAAGAAATTTTTGTGGTTCCGAGATTTCAAAAATAACCAGCAAGTGTGGCATGAGAATTACAAAACCAAAGAAGCCTGCGATGGCAAGAAATTTTTCGAGTTTAGTCATACTATATTTTACGCCTAAATCAGCTCAAGGTTTCAATTAGTCCACTATATTTTAAGACTCCAAACAATCCATATTAAACACATAAAAACCCTATTGATCAATTAATAATATTTAGTCCACATTATTTTCAACTCTACAAATTATTATTTGACTTAACACAATGAGGATATCCTTACCCTATAAAAAACCTCCAACGAAATATTTAATAAATCACGTTGGAGGCTCGTTCAATGACCTTCACTTAAAGCTCGGTGCTTGTAAATAATTGGAATTGATTAATCGTTCAAAATCAACGGCAATCCATCTTTTGCACTTCCAACGATTACCACCTTCGAATTGGGAGATTTAGCTAATTCTAATGTAGCTTGAATACCCTTTTCTTTAAGGATTTTATCGGTAAGGGATTCACTTAGAATTTTATTTGCAACAGCTTTTCCTTCAGCATCAATTCGTTGACGTTCAGCCTCCTTCTTCGCTTTGGTTAATTTAAATTCGTACTCCAAAGACTCTTGTTCTTGTTTAAGTTTATTTTCAATAGCGGTTTTAATGGTAGATGGCAATGTTATGTCTCGAACTAAAACTTTATTTAACTCAACAAACTGAGCATCCAAAATATTCTTGGTTTCCGTATAAATTTCAGCTTGAATAGCATCTCTTTTTGTTGAGTAAATTTGCTCAGGTGTATATCGTCCAATTACACTTCTAGTGGCTGAACGAATAGATGGCTTGACTACGGCGTTAAGATAATCTCTCCCTTTTTGTTGATGTAAACTAGGTAATTCACCTTTATTTGGCTGATACCAAGTTGATACTTCAACTGTAATCTCTAACCCGTTTGAAGACAGCACGGCCATTTTCTCCATCACCTCTTGTTGACGAACTTCATAAACAATCATGTTGTTCCAAGGAGCAATAATATGTAAGCCCTCACCATACGTACGAGAGGTATCAACTCCTCCACTAAAGGTTTTAAATAATTGTTAGACTTCAAAACCTCACCTCACTTTACAAAAAAAACCTCCAACGCAATATCAAAAATCACGTTGGAGGTTAATAATAGTAACTAAGTACCTAATGGAAGCTTTATTGCTTTACCACTTTAATTAATTGCACAGTTTTGCTGCCTTCATATACACGTAGAATAAAAATAGATGGTGGCAAATGACTTAACTCTAGTGTTGTTTTTGCTTTAGAAATTGGAGCGTTTTCAATCAACTGCCCTCTCAAGTCATACAATCCATACGATAAGTTCGGAATATTCATATTCTCAACGATCAACAAGACATTGTCTTTGGTAGGATTAGGATAAACTCGTAATCGATCGTTTATTCCTGCTTCAATACCATCTATCACCGTAAGATTAGTCGTAACAATACTATCACAATTTTCGTTGCTCATCAATGTATCTATATACATTCCCGATTCCGAATAACTGTTTAGTCCTACTGTATATACGGATCCAAAATCAATGGTAGTATCCACTTGCGAAGTAAACGTAGGGTTAATTATTAAGTCCGTGACTACAATACTATCACACATGGTACTGGATTGACCAAACAAGGTATCACTTAGAATTTGTGAACTGTAATATGTCGCTCCATTTAAAATAAGACTATCACAACCTGTAAGCGATTGATTAAAAGTAACAGAATTGTTAATCGTTAAATCCGTAATTACAATACTATCACACATTGTCGATGATTGACCAAACAAAGTATCACGTACTATTTG
>JAHDFW010000113.1:0-11054 GCA_020627945.1 Cytophagales bacterium | reverse complement strand
CAATACTATCACACATTGTCGATGATTGACCAAACAAAGTATCACGTACTATTTGTGAACTGTAATATGTCGTTCCATTTACAATAAGACTATCACAACCTGTAAGCGATTGATTAAAAGTAACAGAATTGTTAATCGTTAAATCCGTAATTACAATACTATCACACATTGTCGATGATTGACCAAACAAAGTATCACGTACTATTTGAGAAGACCCGTAAGTTACCCCATTTAGGGCAACACTATCACAAGAACTCAATATTTGATTAAATACTACAGCATTGTTTATAGTTAAATCTACTACGTAAATACTATCACAAATCCCATTTGCGGCATTTACCACGGTATCTGAAACAAATTGACTAGACTTATAAATCTTACCAAATAATATCGCACTGTCACAAGCTACTAGTGTACTTGAATCAATGGCTAAAGGCGTGACAATAATTTGATCCGTATCAAACAAAGCAATGTTACAATTATTAGTATCATTTATTTTGGTCAAATTTAAAGGAACAGAATCTACTGGATTCGTAACCACAATATCAATAGTATCTTGAGAAAGAACAATCATCGTATCTCCTCCTCCAGTGTTATACGTTAAGGTATCATTCATACTACCGACTACAGTAAAGACCGCTTCATCTCCATAACAAATGGTATCAGCAGAGAGAATTGATGCCGTTGGTGCTGGGATAATTGGGATGCTAAAGCTTACCTTTGCGTCACAAGCGTCATTATCTGTTATGGTAGCTTTAGTAGGTCCAGGTGTAAGTATAAATTGTGTAAAGCTTCCAGACGGACCTCTAGTCAAAGGCATAGTTCCAGTTCCAAACCAACCATCATTCATCAATATAGAAAAGTTATTTACTTGATTAGGATCGTTAAATTTAGCGTCAATAATTAATTCGGCACTATTGGTAGCTCCACAAGTAAATGGTGTAATTGAACTTACAAACAACTCAATTTTATCTAGTATTTTGGCAGGATTAGTTGAATCGACCCCAGCACAACTGGTCGCATAGCTTCTGTATAAATAGCCATAGTAGTCTTTGGTAAATGTTTCTATATGCAATGAGTCACTTGTCCCCGTATAAAGTCCTGAAGGCAAACTAATGTTTTGCCACGTTTGTCCGGTGTCCATTGAAACTTGCCAAACTAAATCCGAAGAATTCCCATCATATGGAGCAATAAAATCTGCTTTGGTTAGGTTAATTACTGGATTACTCAAATCCTGTGGGCTACAAACTAATGCATTTGCCAAAGTATCTGAATAATTTAGCGTTGGTGTGACAATAGTAACCGTTGCTTTTGTAGTCATTTCAAAACCACAGCTACCACATACGTCTGTACCACTAGCCACCCAATCTGTTGCAGGGTCCATATTAACTAGTACCCCATTGTTTGCATTGGATGTTTTATCAGATAATGAACTTACCCCAGTTCCATCTTCAAAATCATAAAGAGCAACCAGTCCTCCTTCTGAACCTGAAATGCAATTATTCATGTTGGACTTAATATCTGATTCTGATCTAGCAACATTCCAAATTCGGACCTCATCTATTCTCCCAGAAAAGTGATTAGCTCCTGAAAGTGATCTTCCAATGTTACAATTAGCCGAAATTGAATTTACTGAACTAGGTAAAGCACCGTTTGTGGTTTGGATTGTCAATTTTTCTCCATCTAAATAAAGGTTACAACTATCTCCAGCCCCAAACACAAGAGCAACGTGGTGCCACTCATTTAGAGGTATGGTTTCTAAAGACGTTATATTATAATTGTTGGTTCCATTATTACTAATATGAGCCTTAATTTCACCCGTTGAAGTTATGTCTAACTCCCACCTTCTTGTTGGAGATGTGCCCCACTGACTTATTAAACTACCAAATTGATTCGAGCTTCTAGAAATCCAGCATTCTGCAGTAAAATCATTTGTAAAATCTAATGAGACATCACTATTAACTAATACATAATCATCCATTCCGTCAAAGTCTAATGCATCACCTTGTATGTCTCCATACACATTATAACTAGTGGTTGAATTAATGATACCTGTACTAAAATTCAACGCATTTCCATCTCCTTCAATTGGACCAGCAATTACGGCATCGTTTGCATCATTTCTCAGGTAATAATTAACACCCGTTTCTGAACCAGCCAAATTAATATTTGCTGAACCTGAACAAATAAATGTGGTATCTCCAGATACGATTTGATCCAAGATGTTAATAAAAGTTAAATTAACCGTTACCGTTGAATCACACATATAAGGTCCTATTCCACTAAAAACTTCTATCCCTGTAGGATTTGAAGCATTATATGTTGTACCATTAATAACAACGCCATCCCCCATACACAATGTAGTCTCGTATGACGAGCCCAGGGCTGGAGCAAGATCTGTTGAAGTAACTGACAAATTGAAGTCTCCTGTAGCTGCTGCTGCACCTTCTACTAAAATAGTATAAACTCCAGGACACAAGGTAGTAGAAATCAATGATGTAGTACCCGTTCCACCATTATCATCAAATGCTATAGGCATTGCGGCGCACGTACTAGAGTTGTACAACGATAAATAAGTATCGTAATTGGTTTGTGCGCTATCCGTTGAAATCACAACTGAACTTATGGAAGTTATCGTAAACCTGTAAAACACATCAGGAGATGTATTTCCAGAGGTATTAGTATACCCCATGACTGCTGATCCTCCAGCAGGAGTAGCTCTATTTGAGTTTATATGAGATTTTGTTATACCAGAAACCAATGTATCAAAGTTTAATGCCGAGCTACAATCATCACCATTGGTATATCTCCAGGTTGTTTTTGCCTTGAAGTTACCAGATTTACCAGTAAAGAAAGAACTTCCGGGCGTCCCAGTGTAACTCCACCAACTAGATGATGTTTTCGTTGTTGATTTAAATACAAAAGGCCAAGTTCCTGAAGAGGTACAAGCATCACCTGATGGACTACAGTCTGCTAATCCATCTTCCTCCCAAGATGCATGATTAATAGTAAATGTATTCGAGACATTTGTTCTACCTACGCAGTAGTATAAGAGAGTATTATTATTGGTTACTGTAGAAGGTGCATCTGCCTGCCATCTTCTAACATAATTATTCCCACTACACGTCGCACCAAGGCCACCGCTAGTCCAAGTTGCAGTACCACCCGTATTGCCATCGGAAGTAAGACCTACTCTAACCTCGTTATCATCGCTAGTTAAACCATCATTGTCACATGATTGCCTCCATTGATCTACTCTTAGCTCATAGTTGATCTCTCCATTCGAGATTTGCGCATAGCTGAACTTAATGCAGCTCAGCAAAAACATTAAAATAAGGTACCGTTTCATTGTTGTTCTGTTTGAAAAAGGTTGATAAATTGATTTTTTCGAAAATGGTTAAAATCAACACTCGCTAAATCTACATCTTGATTTATGAGTTGTTTAGCAGAATGTTGGTTAAGTTGTACTAGTGATTTACAATGTATTTTAACATTGGGTTCTTCATATTTTTTTACGGCATCAGTCTTCAGTTTTTGAGCTAAAGTCCAGATCATATAGGGATCATGATAAGCATGATAAAATTGCCTGTAGGTCAAGAGTTTTGAGAAGTCCACATGATAGTTTTGTTCCTCATTCGGGAACTCCACTAAAAACTGAAAATAGTTGGGTTCATAATTGTTGAGCATCATTCGCCATGTAAAGTCATAGCCTTGTCTATCCCACGCCACTTTTTCACCAAATACCAATGGGCGAATCGGATATATAAACTGAATGATTAAGAACAATGCTAGAACCATCGAAATAGCGTTTTTAGGCAAGAATATGGTTTTGCAACCCTCTATTATGTCTTTCCACTGCACTTGACATAAATTCGCAAACAACAACCAAGCAGCCATCATTACTAAAGGAAACTCACCGATGTTAAAAATGAAATAGTTGGATAAATGAAATCCAAAATATGGGATAATCACATAAATTTTCTTTGGGTATTTCCATAACACAAACCCTATTAACAGGTCAAATATTAAACCTGAGTAGCTTAGAAAATATCCTGTAATATCTGGAAACGGAACGCCCTTAGCTTGAGTCATTAATCGCATTGGATACCCTTGCAACCAATCTTCATTTATTTTAGCAACTCCACCATAAAAGTAAACGATGGTTATTAATATTGCGAAAGGCAAATAACTTTGGATGTTAATCTTTCGATCCAAGTTACCCTTCTTGATCAGTTCCCACGCTTTAAAGCAATTATTATGGTCAACGAACAAAAATAAAAAAGAGATCAAGCACCAGAGGTAGTAGTGATTGTTATAAAAAGACACATCGATTAAGAATAGGTATCCGAAACATATTAGGAATATTAAAGCCCCTATTCTAGGAATAACTCCTAACGCCAAAAGAATAGCTCCTATTGCTCCGATAATTGCCAGAAAATTTATTAAGCCGTAACTGTAAGCTTCAATAAACTCTAATCCTGGATAATGAAATACTATACACGAATTTCCAAGTTCCTTTACATGAGGAATCAAATTGTAAATTTGTGGTAGCATTAAAACACCAAACAATAATCGAAACCAACTAAGATGTTTTGACGAAGTATATTGTGTTGAATTTAGCAAAATTGCACCTTACTCTTTTAACCTTCTCTAAAGGTAGAGTTAACAAATTACCAGTACTATTTTGTAAGGGTTGAGATTTGTCAACCCTCACAAACTTTTACGCATATTCAAAACGATAGTCCCGAAATTTTAGATTTTAGCTCTTGACGGTTTTGAACTTGGAACTTGTGGAAGATTTTATTGCAATGTGTTTTGACTGTGCTAATGGATATAAATAACTTCTCTCCTATTTCTTTATTAGTCAATCCTTCCATTATTGACTCTAATAACTCTATTTCTCGTAACGTAAGAATTTCGTTAGTGTATTCATTTTCTTTTAGAAACACATAAAATGAGTTAATATCACGAGCTTGATATTGTTTTTTAAGTGACAAGATAGTTAAAGCCGCTTCTACATCATAGGGCTGAAATGGTTTGGACAGATATGCTGATGGGTTAAGCGCCGCAATTTCTCTAAGCGTTTCAGAATCCCTATTAGCTGTCAAAAATATAAATGGTTTACCTTTTTCTTTAATACGTTTCGCTAAGTCTACTCCTGTTAACTCTTGTTCCAGAAACACATCTAAAATGGCCCCGTCAAACTGCCAATCAGTTTCCGATAGGAAATCTTCACCACTATGGTAAATCCCCACAACTTCATAACCCAAAGAGGTTATCAAACTGCCTAGGTGTGTTGCAGCGAAGAATTCATCTTCTACTATGACAAGTTTAGATAGTGGCATCGAATGTAAATGTATATCGTCCAGAAGCAGAGTCTACCTTATAATCTTTTCCTTTAACTCTCTTTACTAATTGTTGAATCAGAATAGTTCCCGTTCCAACTTTAGATTCATTTTTAAGTTCAGAGTTATCGCAATAATCGAACACAAATCGATCCTTCAGTGGGTAGATTTTAATTTTCGCTAGAATTTCTTGATTCATATTATGTTCTAAGGAATTAGCAAGTAGTTCATTAAAAATGAGTCCAAAATACACAATTCTCTCACTTTTGATCTCTACACTGCCAATCTCCGGTATAATTTCTATTTCTTCAGAACTAATCTTACCATAGAGTTCTATAATTTCCCCAAAGTAATCGGATACTTGTACAAACTCATTATGCACATCTGAATACAAGTATTTATGCAAAGCACTTATTACCTGAATTTTACTCGAAATCTTTTTAAATGCCTCTGGTCCTGATTGTTTCACATCTTGACTGGCATACTCAAGCATTGAAATAATCATCTGTAAGTTATTTTTAATCCTATGATTACTCTCTACCATTAACATCTGATAATTCTGGTTACTTATTTCAAGATCGGAATTAGTTATGGATAGTTTTTTGGCGAGTTTTTGTTGTTTGAAATAAAAATAAATAACACCGCAAATCAATATTCCTGAAACCCCAAGAAAGATCATTAACAGTTTATTAGACTTTTTCTCACTATCGAGATCTTTTTGCTTACTTGCTGTTTCTAATTTCGCTTCCAACGCATTTTTTTGATATTTATCGGTATCGTATTGAACTCTATAAAAAGACATTTCATTATTACTACGAGCAACTAACAATTTAGCGGCAGCATCCTTTACTTTATTTTCCCATCTTAAAGCGTTCACAGTATCCCCAACTGTGTAATACCTATTCATAAAATTCCTGCACAACGATTGCTCGGTGCCATACCACTCATGCCCTTGTACCATTTTCAGGAGATTATTGCCCATTTTATCCGCTTTTTCAAAATTCTCTTTTAATAATTCTTGGTGCATTACATGACACATGGCAACCACATAGTTATTGGTATCCTTAATTTGTAGAAACAGTTCTGCTGATCGTTCTAATAACTCCCTTCCAGCATGAGGCCCTTCTAAAATATTTTTTAATACGCCAAAGCTGTTACAAATAGTAGCTTCTTGCTCTTTAAGATTATTTTCACGAGCTATTCTTAGTCCTTCTTCTAAATATTTATAGGCAGAATCACCTCTAGTAATAGAAACCGCATCTCCTCCTTCCATGTACAGGGCTGCAATTCTTCCACACTTTCTTGCATGCAATTTTGGGAAATTATGACTTTCAGTTAACAATTCTAAAACCTCCAATCCGCGACGTTGGTCTCCCGTTCTTCTCATCATCTCCCCCATTGTGATTCGAGCATCCAGATACTCGTAAGCTAGATTTTCGTTATCCTTCGCTAGATCGATAGCTATTTCCAATTCTTTTATACTCTCCGCAAAGAGGCTGATTGTGTTTAGCTCTTTAGATCGTTGATAGTGAATTTGAAAGTTTAAAGAATCATTTTGATATTGAGAATGCCCCTCTAAGACAATAAACAGTCCTATGAAACAAAACACCCATTGCGATAAAATTCTTTTACTAACCAATTCCGAACACTCTAGCACATCACAAACCTAATTATTTATTACGGATAGAATCTATACTTGCGGTTTGATTTTTGTAGAACTAGGCTCCTAGTAGAATAAATTATACTAAACTGATATTATGAAACAGTAATCAATTACTCAAATCTAAGGTAACTATCGGGTTGAGAAGAAATAATATTTACCTGCTTTTTTGCTTATTAGAGCTGAAACCAAAAAATGGGAAATCTGAAAACTGGAAATCTAAAAAACCCATCCTAATGAATATTATGGACGTTTTCAGATTTCAATTTTCTGATTTACAATTAAATCATGAAAGAAATGAATTCCCTAGGTATTCGAATTGATCCTTTAGACTAAGCAATTGAAAAACCATTTAGAACCCAAGATTAGAAACTTTAGGATTATGGGAACTCAATTATCTCCTATCCACAAACTTTTGAATAGTTCCATCTTCATAGTAGATTACTTTAAAGCCTTTCCAACTAGGGTCTACTTCCTGACCATGTGCATTATAGCATGCTCTAATACGTTTAGAACTACTGCTTTCCAGATTATTAATACTCACTATATCTGAATAATAATGATCGTTAGCGTTTTTAATCATGCGAACGCGATAAAAATTATTGCCTTTTTTATAATCGCAATCGTTAACTACAAATACTCCTGTATTTTTATAATTTATGGTCTCTATTAATTCCCATTGATGATTTTCATGCATCCTTTCAATTTGTAAGGCTTCAAACTCTTTGTCTTCTAATCCTCCTATGGTTAGGATATTTTGATCATCTACATTTGTAACATATAAGTCAAGTAATAATAAATCCAATGCACAAGCCACTGACACGGCGGTCATATGCAACCCTACACACCCATCTGGATCGGTTAACGTTAGAACATAGTTTGTTGATTCGGTTGGTGCTGCTACTACCGTAGGAATAGTATCCACAAAAGAAATTCCTGAGGTTGTACCAGAAAGGCTACTATCAGGAGACCATGAATAAGAAAATGAAGGTGTATTTTCAATATTTACTGTAAAATCAACTAAATCTCCAGTTTTTGGAGCTCCTCCAGAACAATTGTTTTTCACAAAATCATTCACCGTTAAGATCCAAGTTGAGTTGGTAGCTCCTCCATCAAGTAAGTTTAAGAAAGACTGAGGAAAACAAACCTCAATAGTTACGTCATTAGCCGCTCCTTGAATCGTTGTTAACATATTTGCTAAATCTGTATTGAAGGTAGCACCAGCCGGTGAACCATTGGTACTTGTATATGTTGTGCCATTTACTTCTAAGGTAAAATAATCAATATCATTATTACACTGATGTTTTACCGAAAAGCACGCGGATAAAATTTGACCGTTTTCTAAAGTTGTAGGTTCCACACCTGTAATTACGACCGAGTCTACACCACTTCCTACTGCTCCACCTCCTCCAGAATTCGTACTAATAACCGTTAGACCAGCATTACTCATGGATAAATCATACGTTATTGGATCTGGGTCAAAACTGGTAACCAAACTTACCGTTTCGGGATCACAAATAGAAGTATCAGGTGAGGATGCCAAAAGTGGCAATGGATTAACCGTTAATTCGAAAGAACCTGGGATTCCTCCACATCCTGCAGAAAAAGGTGTTGCCGTGATGGTTGAAGTCATAGGGCTGGTAGTACCATTTGTTGAAGTGAACGTTCCTATTTGAGTTGTTCCCGATGTCCCAAAACCAATGTCAGTCGTCGCGGTCCATTGAAATGTAGCGGTAACAGGATCTGTTACAAAATTTACTACGGACACACTTTCATTATCACAAACGATCTGATTTGTATCAACGGTAATTACCGCTCCTGGGTTCTGAAGTACATCTACAGTGTTTGCAGCTACACAACCCACACCATCTATTACCCAAACCGTATAAGTCCCAGCCGAAAGCGTTGATTGAATATCTGTATTAGGTGCATTATTGGTTTCGAATTCAAGAGAATCGTTGAAGTTAAACCATCGATAGGTGTAAGAACCTGTTGGACTTCCTGCTGTGGCAGTGGCTTGTCCATCATTTCCTCCAAAACAAGTTACGTTGTTATCTAATACCACTGTTGGTGTGTCACAACATGCTTGAACAGCTGAAAAAAGATATTCCGGGTCATTGGTACAAGCACTATTGGTCCAACTCCCCGTTTCACCGTCAGCACTGGTGGCCATAGTTACATTTAAACTAGAAGGGTTACTTGCATTACAGCTTGACAACGGATCTGTTCTTAAAGTAAAGCAAAAGGTAAGGCTACAACCTCCTCCTCCACCTGGCTCATTCACTCCTGGATCTCCATAATTATTACATGGGCTATTCGATCCATCAACTAAATAGTACCAACCTGGGTTGCTATTTCCAATACAACCTGCGGGAGAATCATCCCAAATCCAAGTTCCATAATTACCTTGACAAGTTGAGGGATCAACGGTAGGGTTGGCAATCCCATTGGTTCCAAAAGACAAATCCCATCCAGCTCCTAACGATTCGATGCTAATCCCATGCAACCAGTTTGAGTTTACCTTTTCAAATTCTGCGACTGTATAGCAAAAAGTCACTTCGGTTCCAACTGGATATGTTCCATTGGTTGGCATCGGGTCCATTGTCAAGTTTGATGACAAATTACATTGGCTACAATCATTATCGTTGTTAATAGATAAATCAAACGTTCCTTCCGAAGTTGCGTCGTTTCCACTGATTTGAATAAAATATGTTTCTCCTGGAGTAACTGGTTCTAACGTTACATTAAGACTACCTCCAGTACCATTATCGCAACCTCTTGCGGTTAAACTTGCACAACTCCCTTCCCAAAGTCCAATACTTGGGTTTGTAAATGTGCCACTATAATTTGATAAATTAATGGTTACAGCATTCCCAGAAGCAGTAAATCTATACCATACATCCTGAGCGGGATTTGCCATATCATTGTTTGCCGTACCTTGACAATCTGGTATGTACGAGTATGGGTTAGCAGCAGTGGCATTTACGTTTGTAAGCCCGGGAAATGAAAGCGCCGCGCCCTGTCCTTCGGTTCCACCTCCTCCACAATCATTGGGTGTAGGTAGAGTACCAAGCTCAATAGCACCTGTACACTCGTCATTAGAAGGTTGAGCAAAAACGGTTGTTACCACAAAACTCAACGCTAGTATCAATATAAACCTCATATACACCTATTTCAATTTCTTTTTATACTCTGCCAACAAATTACCATGCTCTCCAATACCAAAAATTGGAAGTATATATCCTTTTGGAAATGTACTTTTATAATCATTCAACTCAATGTTCAATACTCCGTTCTGTTTCAATTTACTAGCGGACAATAATTTGATCTCTACTCCCTCCTTAAATTTAACAATAACATCATCATCCTTAAGTCTAAAAGTTTCCATATTAGCTTTAGAAACTGCATTTAGGAAATATACGTTTGGTTTCCCCGAATTGTTTGAGGTGATTTCATACTTCTGATAATTATCTTTTTTTGATTGAGAATTCGCAGCACTTAATCCCATAAAAAGGATTAACAAAAAAGGTATAAGAGCTGAAAGAAATAGTTTTTTCTGTGTCATAATATTACGAATTTAATAAAAAATTTCATTTTTCCTATTTTCGTTTCATTTTTCAATTGAACAGAATACTTTAATAAAGGGATATTAAAACTCATTATATTTGTCTGGTGATACACTCCATTAATTGGTATCATCACAGATATAAAGCATCCATTATTATGAAAACCATTCTAAAATTATTGATCACCGCCATTGCTGTAGTCCTATTAGCTCATTTTTTGCCTGGAGTATTTGTTAGGAATTTCTGGTCTGCAATAATAGTAGCTGCTGTTTTGGGGATCTTAAGAATGGTAGTCAAACCGATACTAGTAGTATTTACGATTCCGTTAACAGTCATAACCTTAGGCTTATTTCTATTTGTGATTAACGCTGCCATAATAATGTTAGCAGATTTTTTCATTGGAGGTTTTGCCGTGAGTAATTTTTGGTGGGCTCTACTGTTCAGTATTTTGCTTTCTATTTCTCAATCCATTCTCCACGCTCT
>JAHDFW010000112.1:6780-13384 GCA_020627945.1 Cytophagales bacterium | reverse complement strand
CCACAAATGGTGTTCATACTGATTTTATAGTACCCGTTGAGTATTTGGGTGAAGAATTTAAAAGACAATTATCAATTACTGACCAGCATAAATATGTTGCTTTTGGGTGGGGAGATAAGGGGTTTTACTTGGACACTCCTCAATGGTCAGATCTTACTTTTAAGACCGCTTTCAGCGCACTGTTCCTAAAAAGTTCGACAGCTATGCACGTAGCCAGAATTCGGTCCAAACAAGAGCAATGGAAAAAGGCAACTTGTAGCAAGGAGCAGGTTGAACAAATTGTGGCATATATAAAAACAGGTTTTGCGTATAAAAATGATCAAATTCAGTTGATTCCTGAGAGAGGTTATTGGAAGAGCGATGATTTCTATGAAGGAACAGGTTCTTACACCTTTATTTTAACGTGCAATGAGTGGATTAATCGAGGTTTGAGGAAGGCAAATATGAATTCTGCTGTTTGGTCTCCATTAGATTATGGTATTTTTTATCATTTGGATTCGAAACAGTAGTCCTCGTTTCTAAACTTATTTTGAAATTGGAGTGTTAGGCCTGAAAATTCGATTTATTAGTTATATTTGAACAAATAAATACGTAATCTCTACAACAATATTTGAGTTATGGCATATCATCGCAAAGACGAATACGATCAGGAAACCACGGAAGATCTTGTAAAACATTACGAAGTAATTTTAGATAAACTAGGGGAAAATCCAAACCGCGAAGGCTTAGTTAAAACTCCGGAAAGAGTAGCTAAGGCACTTCAATTTTTGACTCAAGGGTACCAACAAGATCCTGCACAAATTTTGAAAGGAGCCATGTTTGCTGAAGATTATAGCCAAATGGTTGTTGTAAAAGACATTGAAGTTTATTCAATGTGTGAACATCATATGTTGCCATTCTTTGGAAAAGCTCATGTGGCATATATTCCGAACGGTCACATAGTTGGTTTGAGTAAAATTCCACGTATTGTAGATGCCTTTGCAAGAAGATTGCAGGTACAAGAGCGTTTAACGAATGAGATTAGAGACTGTATCGAAGAAACTTTGAAGCCTGTTGGTGTTGCTGTAGTAATGGAAGCTTCGCATTTGTGCATGCAAATGAGAGGTATTGAGAAGCAAAACTCGGTAACCGCTACTTCGGCGTTCTCTGGAGAATTCCTAGATAATGAAAAAACACGTGAGGAATTCTTTAGTCTAATTTCTGCCAAACTTAGTTAGCTACTTCTGTCCATTTGGTGAGGCTTTATAAGAGGTAGACACAATATTTTTGCGATCCGCTCGTATTTATGGAGCCGGACAAAAATAAATGACTATGATGAAGTCTATAATATTGCTGTTGGCCTTAATAGGTTTTGGTGTTCAATCAATGGATGCTCAACGAGTAGAGGATGTTATTTACTTGAAAAATGGTGAAGTCCGACGTGGACTAATCGACAAGACAAGTGATAAACCTTATTCTGAATACGACCAAGTAAAAATAACCTCCAGACTAGGGAATGTTTTCATCTATTCTGCAGATAAGATAGACAGTATCACCACTGAAAATTATTTCCGTAAACGATATTACCCTCGTAAAAAAGGGTATTACTTAGCTTCTCAATTCAGTTTGTTATTTGCCATTAATGATAATGCCGTATGGCCTTCTCTTACTATTGAGCAAGGTTATCAATTTAATCCGCGAAATTCCATTGGGGCTGTCTTTGAAATTGCAGAATTAGATTATCGAACGTACAGGCCAGTTTTCCTTGCTGCACGTCATAGTTTCTCGGAAGACGTAAGCGCAACTTACATTAGTGGTCAAATTGGATACGCATTTCCGTGGAGAGATGGATGGGCACGTAATCGATATCTAGGAGGAATACTGATAGGAAGCAATATTGGTAAACGCGTGTTTACAACTGATAATACAGCAGTTGATTTAACTATAGGTTATCGCTATACTGAGTTAACGAATATTCGAACAAACCTAGACAGAGATGGGAATGATATCGTAACAAGACGGAATACATACCTCAGTATTATAAGGATAGGGGCTGGAGTATATTTTAAGTAGTATGCAACCTTTTACGCTTGAAATGAATCTTTAGTTAAAGACTCATTTCAAGAATGAGGCCATCAACAATAGAAATTACATTATGAACAGAAAAGTAAAGATTCATAAAATAGCAATCGCATCCCTGATGATTACTTTGTTGCTATCTAGTTGCCAAGATAAGGTAGTAAGTGATTTTACCTTCATTGGCTATTCACCAATTTATCAATCTTATGATGATATGAGGGGTGGTATAAAATCGGATGATGTTCAGGAGTTGAAAAACCCAGGTAAGATTTATTTTTATCAGAACTACTTATTGGTAAACGAAAAGATGAAGGGTATTCATTTCTTCGATAATAGCAATCCTGCAGCTCCAGTTCAGGTGGCTTATATTAATATACCAGGTAATTTAGATATGGTGGTTAAAGGGAATACTCTTTATGCAGATAGTTACGTAGATTTAGTTTCAATAGACATTTCAGATCTTACATCAGTTAGACTCCTTGAAAGAACTAAAGATGTCTTTTCTTATAAGGTACCATACCCAGGAACGGAGTATGATATAGGAGAAGTTGATCCCTCTAAGGGAGTTGTAGTAGGTTTCGAAGTTAAAGAAGTGTCAAAACGAGAAGTACAAGAAAGTAATTCAACGCGCTGGTTTTTTACGTCTGCAGAAGCCGATGTTCAGTTTTCAGGCCCTTCTTCACCTAGTTCGGCACAAGCTAGTAGTGGAATTGGAGGATCTACTGCGTCTTTAACCATGGTAGGAGACTATTTGTACTCTGTAGATCATGAGATGATTAAGGTGTTTTCACTGGATGGTATTCAGGAAGTTTATGATGAAGAAACTGATTATGTATTAGAAACCATATTTCCGGTAGATGACAAGTTATTTATTGGTACAACAACAGGAATGTTGATCTACAACCTTAACGACCCTGAAAGTCCAAATTTCGTATCTGTATTTGTACATGCTGTTAGTTGTGACCCTGTTGTTGTTGAAGGAGATTATGCTTACGTAACATTAAGAACAGGTACGCGTTGTGGTGGTTGGTTAAATCAGCTAGATATTTTGGATATTTCTAATTTGGAAGAGCCAACTTTATTAAAAACCCAATCGATGACCAACCCTCACGGACTTGGAATCGACGATACAACGCTATTTATCTGTGATGGAACTGCAGGCCTTAAAATTTATGATGTAGATCATGGACAAAATTCGGAAACGACATTGATTTATGAGTATCCTGATATTGTGGCAACAGATGTCATTCCATTAAAACAACAAGAGTTGCTGATTTTGGTATCAGAAGAAGGAATCTTCCAGTACGATTATTCGGATTTAAACAACATTTCTTTGTTGAGTAGTATAGAATAGAGTTTGAGATTAGGAGTCACCATAGTGCTATGTTTTTTACTTTGTTCTGTGTTCGCGCAGAAAAACGTGGATGTGGTATACCTAAAAGATGGAGCCGTAAAAAGAGGACAAATATTAAAGGAATCAGATCAAACGCAATCCTCTAAGGTGAAGATTATCACAAGATATGGCAACGTATTTATTTATGCTGCGGAAGAGATAGATAGTATCCGAAAAGAGGGGCAGTTTCGATTAAGGCAACTGCATCAAGTTCAAGATACTGGTTATTTTGGATTAATACAGGTTGGTGCAATGCTGAGTAATGAATCAGGCTGGATTGGGCGTTATCCATTTATCAGAACGATGCACGGCCACCAGTTTAATGAAAATATGGCTTTAGGTTTAGGAGTAGAGTTAAGTGCTCCAAATAATAATGCAATATCCCCCGTTTACGCCTATGGAAGATACACTTTTAATGGTTCCGCGAGATCTGGTTATTGCAGTGCTAGTGCGGGTTATTCAATTTCTCTAGAAAGAACATCGAGATACTCCAGTATAGAAAGAAATGGAGGATTAATGTTTGGAACAGCAATTGGTAGGCGGATCTACATCAGAAAAAAACTTGCTTTTGATTATTCTGTAGGGTACCGATTTTACAAATTGATGAATAGAGTCAAAAGTGGTGACGATAACTTTATTAGTGGAAAGTACATCTATCGATTAAACCGTGTTAGCTTAAACCTCGGACTGTATTTCAACTAGTTCTACGACCTCTCAAAAAAAATCATTATCTTTTTTGGAAAGAGATGCAACCATTACAACCGATATTGCATCTTGAATATGAAAACCGTGTAAAACGGCTTTGAAAGTACTTTATGACCGATCAGGAACTTATAAAAGGATGCCTGGATAACAAACGCGAATATCAGCAATTGTTATACAGACAATATTCTTCCAAATTAATGGGGATATGCGTTCGGTATGCTTCGAATGTAGATGAGGCAAAAGATTTCCTGCAAGAAGGCTTTATCCAGATTTTTACGAAACTGGAAACGTTTAAACACTTAGGGTCATTTGAAGGCTGGATGAGAAGAATTGTAGTTAATACATGCCTTGCTCATTTACGAAAGCAAAGTCAATATTTACAGGTTTTGGAAGAAGATCAAATAGAGATTGAGGCAGATTCAACAGAAGACTACCTCAATACCAAAGACCTTCTAAAGTTTATCCAACAATTGCCGGCAGGATTTAGACAAGTGTTTAACCTGTATGCTATTGAGGGATATTCGCACCGTGAGATTGGAGAAATGCTTTCTATTTCAGAAGGTACGTCAAAATCACAGTTTTCAAGAGCAAAGAAGTCACTTCAAAAACTTATTAATAAAGAGGAATTGATATGGAAAGTGAAGACAAGGAATTAAGAAATAGGTTGCAAGAACAATTCTCGGAATTTGAATTTCCAGTTCCGGGAGATGACATGTGGCCTGAAATAGAAAATAAACTGGACCGCAAGAAACGAAGAGGTTTCTTTTGGTTCTACTTAATTGGCGTAGGAGCAGTGTTTATTATCGGGTTTTTCAGTGGGATATTATTCATGGAGAAGTCTGATAATTTAAATCAGGTTTCTCAAGTGGAAAAAGTATCCGCGAATACCAACTCAGAAAATCAGAGTTCAATGAACTCGACCACCAAAAATAATAGCACAATAAAGTCGAATGGAAACACCAATGAGACGGTGATTTCTGAAAATGGAGTGGCTAATGCTAAGAATAATGAGCATAATAATCAATTGGTATTAGAAGAGTCTATTCCAACTATAGTTTCCAACTCTACGAGTAATAAATATGTTGCGCAAAAAGCGGAAACAACTCTAAGTAAGGTTAATTCTACTTTTGTGATAAATACGGATTCTTCAGGTAAGGAAAATAATGATCGAAAAACAAAGGATCATGATATTGCTGAGCAGTTAGGAGAAAAATCAACGTCTTTCATTGCTCACAACATTCAAGTTCAATCGATGAAGAATGACGAGGTGGATTCGTCTTTGAATTCTGATAAAGAAGGTGAGAATGTTGTGAAACTGAACGAGAATTCGGAAACTAACCCAGTAGCAACTAAATTAAGTCATGATTTGGAAAGCGAGACTAAGACACCAAACAATTTATTAAGCCCTGAAACTGATTCAACTACTATCGAAGAAGTTAAAGAAGATACTCTAGCTCAACCAGCTCAATTATTCGAAGAGGATGAGAAAGATAAAAAGAAGTTGAAGAGAGGTTGGGGACTTTTGGCTCATATAGGTTACAGCAATATTTATTCAACTAAAAAATCGTTTTCGGTTGCCTCAGCAGATCCAATGTACGGTGGGAATGGGCTTGAAAGTACTGCTTTGTATGATGCAAATGTTACTAAATTAGCTTCTTCTGACCAGGGAACTCTTGCAGATTATTCAGGTTTAGGCAATGTGAGGTTACATAATTCAAGTTACAGAAGACCTTTTGAGATTTCTGTTTTGGCAACTAACGATTTGGCAAAGCGCATTTCAATTGAAACAGGGCTTATTTATACCCGAATTTGTAGTAGGTCGTCGAATAATAGGATCCGCTTGAACTATTTCACTTTACCAGTAGGTGCTTCTTTTACGACAATAAATGGAGGAAAATTTAAACTGGCTTTAAATAGTCAACTTCGTATGAGCAAGTTGCTGCACGGAAGACATAGTTATCAAACTTCGGTATATGGAGGTTCTCAAGAGGTGAAGCTAAAAGTGAACACTCAAGGATTGAATGTATCTACTTCTTTTGGTTTAGATGCCCGAGTTAAATTATCAGATAAAGTTTCATGGTCGACCCGTGCAGGAGTTGCACACTTTATAGCTTCGGATCGTCAGGTTTATTATCGTAGGTCAAGTCAAACTTTTTGGCCTGAGATAAAGACTGGAGTTGCTTATAAATGGTAAACGAAATAAAATAATATTCGTAAGAAATCGTGGTGCATTAGTTGCTCACGATTTTTTTTTTTCGAAAAACTTTTTTGGTCGTGCAACCCTTTTTCAAAAATACCCCTCTTATAATAAAGGACGATTGCAATCCTGTCATAAACTAAATTAATAAATCAATTAGTAATGAAGACAATTAAGATGAAACGGTTTTTACCAATTATATGCCTGATCGCATTGATGGGCTGTAAAGATAAATATATATCAGATGTGAC
>JAHDFW010000112.1:0-6680 GCA_020627945.1 Cytophagales bacterium | reverse complement strand
AGTTATATCGACTTAGTATCATTAGACATATCTGATATTAACAATCCTAAAGAAACTGGTCGTAACAAAGATGTTTTTTCATATAAAATTCCAGATCCAGGAAATGAATATGAGGTGGCTTCAATAGATGAATCGAATGGTGTAGTTGTGGGGTTTGAGGTTAAAGAAACTAATCAGAGAACAAAATCGGATTACAGGCCAGGTTATTACCGACTAAATAGTTTTTCTTTTGCGGATGCTGGTATAAGTCTAAATCATGCCTCTGGGTTTAGTTCTAGCCCAATTTCTTCAAGTGGGATAGGAGGTTCTATGGCGGCATTCACGGTTTCAGGAGATTATCTGTACGCAATTGATGGGTCAGATATCTTATCTTTTGAATTGTCTGATTTAGATCTTAAGAAAACTATTTCTACGGGTTATACTTTGGAAACGATTTTCCCAACTAATGATATGTTGTTTTTAGGAACTACGACAGGTATGTTAATCTATGGTTTAGATGATCCGAAAGCACCGAATTTTATTTCTGTGTTTGAACATGTAGAAAGCTGCGATCCTGTAGTTGTAGAAGGGAACTATGCTTATGTAACTTTAAGAACAGGAACTAGATGTTGGGGGAATTCCAATCAGTTGGATGTTCTTGACATCTCGGATATTAACAATCCAACTTTGATTACAAGTAAAGGGCTAAATAATCCACATGGACTTGGAATTGATGGTAACACGCTGTTCATATGCGATGGTGATGCTGGTTTGAAGATTTACACTGTAGATCATGATAATAATTCTTCCTTGACTTTTCGATATGGCTATGAAGGAATTAGAGCTACCGATGTAATTCCATTGAAACATAGTAAAACATTGATCATGGTTTCAGACGAAGGAATCTTTCAGTATGATTATTCTGATCTTTCCAGTGTAAGCTTACTAAGTACCATTAACTAAAAGTAAGATCTAGAATTATGAGAAAATTAACATTAATAATAGCATTTATTTCGTTGGGTGTAGCTACTTGCTATGCCCAACGTCAAGAAGATGTAATATATCTTAAAAATGGAGGTATTACTCGCGGTAAGCTGGTTGAATTGGATTCAACTAAAGTAGATGTAAGTAACACTATTGGGATTCGTACCCGAATGGGTAATGTCTTTGTTTATGACAAGACAGAAGTTGAACGGACTGGAGTTGAAAACAAGTATCGTAAAGAAAGGTACTTTAAGGAAAAAGGATATTACGCTGTTGTCCAAACAGGATTATTATGGGGGCGTAATCGTTATGGAATAGATGACCCACGAAGTTTCTTAAGAGTTACCCAAGGATATCAGTCTAGTAAACGTTGGTCAACAGGTGTCGGAATTGAGATTAGTGCACCTCACTTTCAAACTATTATGCCAGTTCACCTAGAAACTAGATATGCATTCAATGAATCTCCGAGAAGCACATACATAAGTGCCAATGCAGGGTATATTATTCCCCTAGATCATAATGTTGGACGGAATTGGAGAGATAAAGAAATTGGAGGGATGAAATTTGGAGCCTCTATTGGTCGAAGACTTTTTATTAGTGATGGGACGGCCCTAGACTTTTCTTTAGGATATCGTTTTCAAAAGTTGACTACCATTCTTCAACGTGACAACTTTTGGCCTTTTGAGGACAATTTTATCAGCGGTAAAAATATTGCCCGTATGCATCGAGTTGAGATGAATATTGGGTTTTATTTTAATTAAATCATTTAGGAGGCTTGCGGATATAACTTAGCCATGGCTAGTTTCAAAATCCCGTAAGTCTCCTATTTATTCGGATTTAACTGTCTCAAATACATTTGAATGGTATTCTCCAAACCAAGATAAAGAGCATCACAAACTAGAGCGTGCCCAATAGAAACTTCGTCGGTAAATGGAATTTGCTCCTTTAGATAAGCAAGGTTATCCAAGTCCAAATCGTGCCCTGCATTAATTCCTAATCCAAGACTTTGACCAAACTCAGCACATTCTTTATAAGCTGAAAGAGCCTTTTCACGATTGGTATGATAATTAACAGCATAGGACTCTGTGTAAAGTTCAATTCTATCTGCACCGACCTCTTTTGCTCCCTCAATAAACTGAGCAATTGGATCTACAAAAATTGAAGTACGAATTCCAAGTGACTTCAATTCTCCAATCACATCTTTCAAATAAGAAGCATGTTTAATGGTGTCCCAACCAGCATTCGAAGTTAAAGCGCCATCTGAATCTGGAACCAGTGTAGCTTGAGTAGGTAGTACTTCCTTTACAATTTCAAGGTATTTCCCTTTTTGTGGATTTCCTTCTATATTGAACTCAGTTGTTACAATGGGCTTTAGATCATATACATCTTGATAGGTAATATGTCGTTCATCAGGTCTTGGATGAATCGTAATTCCTTCTGCCCCAAAACGCTCACAATCCTTAGCAACCTGAACCAAATCAGGATTATTTCCACCACGCGCATTTCGCAACGTAGCAAACTTATTGATATTTACACTTAGCTTAGTCACGTGGCAAATATAAGTTCAATTGAATCAATTAGAGAACGAAGTATAAAAAAATACATAAACCCTACAAATATGAACGGCAGTTTAAAGTTTGGAGTTTAGGGTTTAGAGTTTCAAGTTGGTAATCCAATAAACCAAAAACCAAAAACCAAAAACCAAAAACTAAAAACTAGAAACTAGAAACTAAAAACTAAAAACCAGAAACAAGCATTAAAGTTTCATATTTCAATAAGTGGATTAAAAGCCGTTTATTTGTACTCGCAATAATTTATTATTTGATCATTATCTAATTGAGATTTCAGAATATGACTCGTGCAACCAAAACATTAGCAGATTTAAAATTAGGTGAATCTGCTACTATAGATCATTTAACAAACGAGCCAGTTTCGCTTAAACTTATGGAAATGGGGTGTATCCCTGGTGTTGAGATTCAGTATACGGGTTCAGCTCCTTTTGGAGATCCTATTAAGATCATGGTTGACAACGAATACATATTGTCATTGCGCAAAGCAGAAGCTAAAAACATTTGGCTTAAAGAAGATTAGAAGAAACTAACAAAGATATATGAGTAATTCTGCACCCTTAAAAATGGCGTTGGTGGGAAACCCCAACTCGGGTAAGAGTTCATTGTTCAATGCGCTTACGGGACTTAACCAAAAAGTAGGTAATTTCCCTGGAGTTACGGTTGATAAGAAGACGGGTAGTTTTTCGATTGAAGGAGGAAGAAAAGTAGAACTGCTTGACCTTCCTGGAACATATAGTTTGTATCCAAAATCGGAAGATGAAAGGGTTGTAATAAATGTCCTGCTTGATCCTGCAAATAAGGATTATCCAGATTTAATCGTAGTCGTAGTAGATGCATCCAATCTAAAACGAAACCTATTAATTTTTACGGAGGTTCTGGATTTGGGCATACCGACTGTGCTTGCTCTAAACATGATGGACGAGGTTGAAAAGGATGGAGTAGAGTTAGATATAAATCATCTAAAACAAGAATTTGGAGTTGAAGTTGTTCCAGTAAGTGCTAGAGAAGGAACAGGAATAGACGAACTAAAAACTATTATTGCCAAGAGTCATTCTGTTGTAAAGGTTAACACCTATTCTATTCCAGAGGAAACTAAACCAATGTTGGGGAAGGTTAAGGAATTTACTGGAGATGAAAAGGACTATGTTGCACTTCAGGTATTGCATCAATCCGAACATTTAGGATTTTTAACGGAAGATCAAAAACAAGAACTTAGCCGGTTAAAAAAGGAAATTGATTTCGATTCTAATTTGATTCAGGTAGCCGAAACATTGGATCGTTATCAGAGCATTTCTCAGGTTTTGCTGCATGCTTTTAAAAGAACCAAGCCAAAAACAACTAATGAATTTACCTCTAAATTAGATCAGATTCTAACGCATAAAATTTGGGGCTTACCAATCTTCTTTGCAATTCTTTTTGTCATTTTTCAAGGGATTTTCTCTTGGGCGACTTATCCGATGGATTGGATAGATTGGGGAGTCACAGAGTTTAGTGGAATGGTTAAGAATTTGCTTCCAGCAGGTTGGTTCAACGATCTTCTTACCGATGGAGTTATTGCAGGAATAGGTGGAGTGGTTATTTTCATTCCACAAATTGCTATTCTATTCGCTTTTATTGCCATCATGGAGGAAACAGGATATATGGCAAGGGTGAGTTACATTTCTGATCGACTTAGTAGAGTCTTTGGATTAAACGGTAAAAGTATCGTACCATTGGTTTCTAGTGTTGCTTGCGCGGTTCCAGCAATCATGTCTGCACGTAATATTGATAATTGGAAAGACCGATTGATTACCATTTTTGTTTCACCATTCATCAGTTGTTCTGCGAGAATTCCAGTCTACACATTATTGATTGCGGTAGCTATACCAGAGAAATATTACTTCGGAGTTCTGAACCTTCAGGGAATGGTAATGTTTGGATTGTACTTTTTAGGACTGCTTGCTGCTTTATTTACGGCATTAGCGCTAAAGTTTATTTTGAAAACCAGCGAGCGAAGCTATTTCGTTATGGAATTACCCGTTTATCGTATGCCTCGATGGGGGAATGTGTTTCAGACAATTTTGAGTAAAGTAAAGACTTTTGTTTTTGAAGCTGGAAAGGTAATTATGATCATTTCGGTGCTATTATGGTTTTTAGCATCCTTTGGACAGGGCAGCTCCTATGAATCGAAAAAAGAAGAATTACAAACAGCTTTCGATAGCGGATACATGAATCATGAGGAGTATAGCATGATGCTCAGTTCTGCTAAACTGGAAGATTCTTACGCGGGTAAATTTGGGAAATTAATCGAACCTGCGATCAAACCTTTAGGTTTTGATTGGCGTATTGGTATCGCATTGGTAACATCTTTTGCAGCACGTGAAGTATTTGTGGGAACTATGGCGACCATTTATAGTGTTGGAGATGATGCGGACGAAGCCACCTTAAAAGAACGATTGAAAGGGGTAAAGAATCGAACTACAGGAGAGCCAATGTTTACGTTAGCTGTATCACTTTCCTTAGTCGTTTTTTATGTGTTTGCGATGCAATGTATGAGTACATTGGCTGTGGTGAGAAGAGAAACAAAAGGTTGGAAGTGGCCAATACTACAGACGGTTTATATGACAGGTTTGGCATATATCTCGAGTTTATTGATCTATCAATTTTTTAAATGATGAAAATTAGAAACCTTCTTATCCTGGCAGTAATCTTGGTGGCATGGATGGTCTCTTGTAAACATAAACCTGATCCTGCACCTCAAGATGAAGATCCAAAGGTCGAAGATACCACAATGATTGACTCTTCATGTTTGGAAATTCCGGTTTTAACCATAGAAAAAGTTAAGAATTTGGAATGCGGAGATTCATTAGGTTATTTGCTAGTTTCAGCATCAGGAGGAAGTGGAGGTCCATATTTATATAGTTACAATGGGGGCGGTTTTATAGACGTTGATTCATTGGATGTAACATCTGTTGGTCAGTACAAAATTCAAGCTATGGATTCTTCGGGATGTATCTCGCTTGCAGATTCCGTTTCTATTATTAGAACTTCTAACATTACTTTTACAACGATGGTAACCAATACGGTTTGTGGCGGTTCTGTAGGTTCTATAGAAGTAACATCTTTCGTTGGAGGAACAGCACCTTACATGGTGAGTATAAATGGAGGTGCATTTGGTAGTGATACCGTCTTTAGTGACTTGTCAGCGGCCAATTACATCATTCAGGTTCGAGATGCTGAAGGTTGTATTACTTCCAAAAATGTAATAGTTAATGACGGAGGCAATATTTCAGTGACTTTGGAAATTACAGACGCTGTTTGTGGTATTTCTGATGGAGAGGTGATTGTACACGCAACAGGAGGTTCAGGTTCTTATGTATATTCCTCAAGTGCCGGCGGTTCACAATCGGATAGTGTGTTTGTAGTTAGCGACGGTAGTTATAGTTTCTCTGCTTCTGATAGTAGTGGTTGCACAGGTGTTGCTAATGGTGATGTGTCACTTTTGCCTTCAGATCTTAATTTTACCGCAGTATCTACGAATTCGAATTGCTTAACGGGTACAGGAACAATTACGGTCACCGCTTCAGGAGGAGCTGGTAATTATGAATATAAACTTGGAACGGGAAGTTATTCTACAAGCAATATTTTTAGTGGATTATTAACAGGTTCTTATTCTGTAACAATTCGCGATAGTGCAGGATGTACTGTTAATAAAACCGTTGCAGTAGGTCTTACTCCACCCAGTTACGCTTCAGATGTCGCACCGATTTTAAGTTCTACCTGTTCAAGTATCGATTGTCATGGAACCCCTACAGGTTCAAAACCAAGTTTAGCCAATTGGAATGCTGTAAATACAGTTAAGAACAAAATTAAAACCCAATTGGAAAACGGCAATATGCCTCAGGATACCACCATTTCCGAAAACAACAAGAATCTCATCATCTGTTGGATAGAGGCGGGAGCACCTGATAATTAATGGTGACTTAATTCTGACCTTTTAGGATCTTGTAAAGAAAAACACCATCATTTTGGAGACGTCATTTTGAATTAAGACGTGTTATTTGTAATTTATAACCGTTGTAATTGGAATTTGTTACAAGTAAGATTTTGGCGAACATAATTTACCGTATTAATGTCCTTCTGGTGTTGTTGTTGCCAAGTATTGGG
>JAHDFW010000111.1 GCA_020627945.1 Cytophagales bacterium | reverse complement strand
GCACTTCCAGTTCTTGAAAGGTTTCGGCAAGTTTCTTAGAAACAAATGCTTCATATTCTCTTGTTAGTTTTTCTCTAAGACTTTCGGTTGTTTCTCCTTCAAGACCCTGAAATATCATATTCTTAACCTCATCAGCACTAAATGGTTTTCTTAAAACATTTGCATTAACTTTTTCAAGAATACTATCTTCTCCAAAACTTGAATTACCGCCTTTACCAACTTTTATAATTTTAGAGGAGATTAATTCAGCTTTTAAATCGAGCTGTTCAACTTCTAAATCATATTCCCCTGATTGTTTTAGATAATCAACTAGTGTGTCGTAACGATCTTTTATATCTTTGTAGAAGTCTTCCTGCATTTTAGTGGATAAAACCGCTACACGTCCAGACACTTTATGTGCTCCTCCATCTTTAATTTCTGATCCTGTCCCTATTTTTAATGGATTGCCTAATAGTTTGTTGACTTCCTGATTTTCTTCTAAATATTCAACTACTACTTTATCTCCATACTTATTTAGAAAATCTGGAACATCTAAAATACTGTTACTTTGTTTTTGATTGGATGATGTGTTTGCATCCAAACTCTTTAGCTTTTTTTGAAGCATCATCATTAGCCTTTGTTCAGCAGGAATAGCAGAATTTACATAATCATATATTGGTTTTAGAATTTGACCAGTACGATTAATTCTACCTCTTTTTTGAACCTCAGTATTAATATCTAGTTCGGGTTGTAAAACAATCATTACTCTTTGTTTTACTTCACTTTCGGAAACTTTATCTGTTACAATAGCGTGCGCGGATGCTCCCGTACTACCAGATTGATTTATCAATAGAACATCTACATCATTGTCATTAAATTCTCGAAACGCATCATTTGTATTTAGTTTTTTACGATTTTCAATTACTCCCATTCCTGATTTAAGGTTTAATTGAAGTTTTAGTTTTCTACCCGTTACTTCGGCAACAGAAAAACCTGCTTTTTCAATTTTTTGAACGATTACATCTATTGGCGAAATGGTAATTCCTGTTGCGATTTTTCTTATGTTGGTAGAAATTCTTGCATACTCTTCTTGTGCCTCAAAAGAAAGTTCAGTTAAATCAAACTTCTTATATTCCTTTTCTCCATTCGGTAATGTTTCGGTATAACGCATTACCCCATCTAACCCTTTATCTAAAACGATTGAGAAATCAGCTTTTACAGTATCTCCAATAGAAACTGGCATTCCATTTTCCGTTTCCATTTGTTCTATGAAACTTCCCATAGTACTCGCAAAAGCAATAATCGGCTTCTTACCTTCTTTTAATCTTGCAATGGCTTTATCGGCAACAGCATCTGCTTTTATAGAAAAAAGCATTTGATTAATTACATTAAAAACTTTTGAAAAGTAAGGTTGATTATCTACCCCTCCATCAGCTGTACCCTCTCTTAAATTAACTTCTTTACCCTCTGCAACTGCAATACTATCAAGCTCATCTACACGTTCATCAATATGTTTTGCTTGAAAAGCAATTATATCTCGAACGATTGTCGTTATGTTATCAGCTATTGCTTTGTGTTCATTAGCCTTATTATGAAGTGTAATGTAATTTACTTCTATTCCTTCGTAAGTTCGTTCACGTCTAATCATTTGCCCTTCGGCTACTAGCTGGCTAGCCAATACTTCTTGTAGAGCTACCCCTCCTTTTGAAATTGCATCCACCAATTCTTCTTTAGACATATTGGCTTCAGAAATGGCAGTTTTCATTGCATAAATTGGCATATTATCTGGACGCTTAGCAAATGTTGCAGAAAGAAAAACTGCACCAGTAGTTCTAGCCAATACACTCTGCATAAATATCCCTGTATTTGATGAACCGCTCGAATTATGACTCTCATCCATTATAATAATCGAGCCCTTTGCTATTTCCAATAAGAACTGAGGTTTTAGCGGTTTCTTTTGTGCCGAGTTAAATTGAGAATATGTTGCAACAACAAAATCGTATCCAGATGGAACTTTTTTAGTTTTAAAAGCATTGTCTTGTTCTGGTTTAGATGATGCCTCATAAATTACATTTCCATTCTCATCTTTAACTTGAGTTTTACTTCCTCTTACATTAACGATAAATGGTTTTAAGTGTGCTGAACCAATTGCAGATAAATCTCTATAAATATCTGAGAATAAGTTTGCCTTCTCTGTAAGGAATATTGGCACTATACCTTGTTGACTTGCATACCTAATAATAGATGCAGCTACTCGCCCTTTACCAATACCTGTTTGATCTCCAATAATAACTGATTGACCTAATGCCTCAATATTATAAATAGCCATTCCAACTGCATCTATTTGTTCAGCCGAAAGAGATTTACATAATTGTTTTTTAGTTTGATAACCCAATCTATGACGAACAAAATTATCCATATCATCTCCAACATCTTCCTTAATACGATTGATGGCTTGGTGCATTTCAAATTCCATTGCATCTGGCACATGAGTATCTAAAATAAAACAACTATCAGAAGCTGGTATATATGGAGCTCCCAATTCTTGAGCTAATAACATTGCTTTCATTTTAAATGCCTTTTTCTTTAAGGCATCTTTGGTTGTTATTTTATTGCTTTTTGAATACATAATGTTTGCATTTACTCTTGTAAAAAGTTCTGTGAAGTCAGTTACAACATTGGCTAGTTTTGTGTTTTTAATTGGGGCAACTCCACTCGGTTTACTTTTTCTTCCATTAATTAAAATCAATCGTGTGTCAAATGATGTTCCCTGTCTCGAATAAAGGTTTCTACCTGAAATCAAAATCACATCTTCAACATTATAGTGCGAATACAAATAGTTAAAGAAGATTCTATTCTTTCCCTTTTGAACTCTGCCTTTTTCATCCCAATTGGTATGACCTCCAATAATAATTGCACTCTTCCCATTATCTTTCATAGTGTCTAATGCGTGCAAAGCCATTACATGATCTAATTCTTTGATAAGGAAACCACCAAACTTCTCTCCTTGCTCTAACCTTCCGAAAGGTGGATTTGTAATTACCGCATCAAACGACCTGTGGAGATTCTTAAATGATTTTGAAGCATCAATTTGCGTTATCTTTTTATATCCTTCTTTTAGCAGGTTTTCATTTCGAGTATCGTCAATTTCATTTGCAGTAACTTGCTCTGGTTTTGCAGTTATCGTAAGTAATCCATTTCCTGCAGATGGCTCAAAAAGTGTTTTGTTAGGATTGTCAACACCACAAAACAACCCCATTAAATACCCTATTGGTGCTGGTGTTGAGTATTGTTGAAGCAAAATACTCATGCTTGTTCTAAAAGATAGATTCGTTTGTATCTCGTAGAGACTTGTAATCTCTTTGAACTTAGTAAGATTATCTCCTTTACCGAGAGCAATTTTTCTAGCCTCTAACACTATTGCTAACTCGGTTAGCTCTTTAATTTTTGTTCGATCAACTATTCCGAATCGTTCAGCTTGTTTTTCAGTTTGTGGTCGATTTAACTTTGTTCGGTTATTAAGATTTTCTCTAATAAAACTTACAAAATCGTTCTCACGACTTAGATTTATATGTTGATCTTGGCTACTCATTATTATTACATTCTTCTACCATTTTGGTAAGTACTTGGACTTGTGATTTTAACTGTTTGTTTTCTCTTTCTAATTCGATGGATTTTACTTGAATATTATCAGGTGTTGAATACACTTGTCTTAATACACCTAAGTAAAAACCCACACTTCCAATAAATCCGATAATAGATAAGATGAAAGTCATTTTGCTGTATGTAAATTTCTTTTTAGTCATTGCCATAATTTTTAAGTTTTTGAATCAGTTGTAATGCTTTATTTTTAATTTGAGATAATCCATTTAATCCAGATGCTCCAAGTAGTTTAATACCTATTTTTTCCATCACTAAACTTGTAATGGCATTCCCAAGTAACTTGTATCTCTGACCTCTTGAAATTTCCTTTTTTTCTCCATTGTATATTCCAAATTTTGTCCAATCATCTGGTAAACTTTGAATTCGTTCGCACTCAATTGGAGTTAACCTTCTTATAGTCTTTCCGATCATAACATATCCATTGCCATCATATCCGGCCATTAATGTTGGAGAAATCCCTTTTGGAGAAAAAATCCTGCCGGACTGACTGTTATTACTCCGAGCAACTAACTTTACTTTTGCCTTCCTTTTTTTCTCTTTTTCGTAATTTTGTATGAGAGGAAAAATTGCGGGGAAACTTTTTCCTCTAAGAGATCCGACAATAAATATTCGCTCTCTATTTTGGGGTAAAAACCAGGCTGTATTAATAAGTTGCCATTGGCACTCATATAACCCAAGGTTGGCAATTTCTCGCAATACGACCTCAAAGTCTTTCCCCTCGTTACTAAAGAAAAGCCCTTTGACATTTTCAAAGACAAAAATTGAGGGGCGCAATTTGTCAATAATCTTAAGCGCGTCAAAAAAGAGTTTACTCCTTTTTCCTTGGATTCCAGTTTTAAGTCCAGAATGCGAAATATCTTGACAAGGAGAGCCGAACGTAATAATATCTGGTTTCTGTATTTCTTTATATTTGATTTTTTGAACATCTCCTAAGTTTTTTGCCTTTTTAAAATTGTATGAATAATTTGCGATAGCGTGTTTATCTATTTCACTGTAATAATGATTTTTAAACTTGAAACCTGCATCTCTCAACCCTTTGGCAAATGCCCCAAGTCCAGAAAACAAATCGAGATATGTAATTTCCTTTTTCATAATTAGTCATTGCTTACTAAATAAAACCCTCCTAACAGAAGGCTGATTAATACTGAGCTTATTGTTATTTTCTTTAGTTTTCTTCTGAACTCCATTCGCTTATCGACCAAGGTGTAAGTGAATTTATTACCATAGAGTTTTCTATGTACTTCGCATAGTTTCATAAAGAAGTCGAAGTCTTGCGCATTTTTAAAAACTTGACATCCCGCAGAATGCCTATCAACTGTTAATGTTTCTCCTGTTCTTCTAGCTCTATGAATATTAATCCCAAACATTCCAGTTGCTTCTTTACCATTGTTAAAGTCAAGAACTGCATCTCTATCATAGTCTCTAATTACAGTAACTTTCGCAAGTCTCTGGCATAGTGCGTAATACTTGTTTCTGTGTTTGTCAATTCGATAAGCATCCCTGTACTGTCCCGCTTTTAGTATTGCAGTCCCTTGCGGGTTCATAGGATTCTTTAACCAGTATGTACCAGGATCTGTAGTAATTTTAAATACTAGGTATGCCCATTTTGCAATTTTGGTTTGTGAAATATTGGTGAATACATGCAATTCATCATCAAATACATTTGGTTTTTCTGTGTTGGCTCTAAAGCCCCAAATATTTAACCGATAAGGCTCTGTGTAAATAACATGCCCTAATTCCTGTGCTATTGTTTTTATTCTCTTAATCATGATACGTAGCTTATTGAGGTTGTTTTTATAAAGAGTCTTTTACCGTCAATTGTTTCAACTTCGGTTACTCCATCATTTGCATCAAGATATTCTCCTACGATTGTACCTTTAGGGATCATCATTCCACTTCCACTTTCATCCCATATTTTTGTGTTTGCTATTGCAACTAATTGATCCATTGCAACTCCTAAAACACCAGAAAGTGACCATTTTGATCCGTCATATTTTAGTCCAATGCGATAAAGCTCTTGATTGATTTGCTTCTTTTCGCTAGTGGAGTTAAAAGTGGAAAGTAGTCCAGTTACCAAAGTCATTCTCACTAAGCCAACTCGTTTCTTTTTAAAGTGGGTATTTACAGATGTGTAATCACTCACACTATTAATTTGCTTCAATCCTTTAATTGCTGAACTAATGCTGTCCTTTATAATTGCATTATATATTGTTGTCGCAATACTACTGGCATTTGAAACTTGACCAGAACCACTTGAAGATGTTCCACCAGAACTGATAATAATTTGAGTATATGTATCACTATCTATAGAAGTTGGTAGCCCTTTGGATAGTAAAGCGTTTTGAGTTTCTGAACCAAAACCACCATCTGCTCCATATTTGGGGAGAATAGATGCTCCATACTTTTTGATTAGTGCTTGTTGTAGGTTTTTAACTAAACTTCCCTTACTTCCTCTTTTCAGAGGGAAACTCCTTCGAGCTGGTGCTGAGCTAGAACTTGAACTACTAGGACTTGGCAAAGCAGGAATACTATTGGAAGTAATTGCTTGTGTAAAATCTCTATTATTTTGCTGTTTCTTCTTCTTTTGTAAGTAATAGACATATGCACCTGTTCCCAGAGCTACAACACCCAACCCTAAAAGTATATATTTCGTTTTCTTTTCCATTTCTTCTATTTTTTAAGATTTCTTATTAATAATAGCTCTCCAATCCATTGACCAATCCAAATCTCCATCAAGGTCTGTTTCTAATGATGAGCCATACATACTTTGGTAAGCGTCTTTAGTATCTGCGAACTCCTTTTGACTTTGTATTTCATTAAATACTGCGGTAATTGCTTCCTCATCAGTACCAGGAATAAAACCAGCATAGTAAATGCTCATGGCATTGTATAGTCTTGTTGCCCAACCATGAGGATCATATATTCTTGCCCCATTTGCATCTCTAGCCCTTTCTGGTTTTGATTGAAGTATGGCTAACATTTCATTGTATTCGGTGGTTTTAAGTTCATCTGTCATGTCCTCAATTAGGTTTCGACCTTTGTATAGTTTTCTATATTGAGATTGGACTCTTGTAAAGTCTTCTTTAGAGGGCACTGACAATAAAACCCTCCGAATGGAGGCTTCATCTGTTCCCCACCAACCATCATTATCAAAAGCCATTTTAAGTTGTTTAGCCCATGTTGCATGATTACTTTCTCCAAAACTGTTACTCTCTGCATTATTTGCTATTACATTTTGAATCTTGTTACTGGCAAATTTTATTGCGATAATTCCTACAACTGAAATTCCAAGAACAATGGAAAATGAGACAATCGTTTTTCTTTGTCCGTCAGTTAAGCTGTTCCACCAAGACTGCTGTTCTCTATCGAGTACAATCTGTGTAGTTGGTGTTTGGCTATTTTTTGATATGACCATCTCATTTTTCATTATTTTAGTTTTTACTTGTCTAAGTTTAATTGATGCCCGTCACGGGCTTAGGAAACTCCTAAATAGTGTTTAGCAGCTTCTACTTTTGCTGGATCTGTTTTTACTAATTTTGCGAGTGCTGTAATTGTATCTGCTGATAGTTTACTTGCTAATACCGCTAATCCATTAATTTTTTCGGTTGCCTCTTTTTTGCTTCCCGAAATGCTGATTGAAAATTTATGCTTTTCCATTTTTCTTGATTTTTTGATTAATAATTGACATAAACTCTTTTTGTAATTGAGGATATGCCGTGAATATTTCCCATATTTTTATGGCTTTCTCTAATTCTTCTCCCTCGTAGTCTTGCTTTAATTGGTTAAAATGAATATCAATTGGGCTTTCAGCTTCAGCATGTACTTCAACTTCTGCTTCTTGAATACCTTGAACTGGTGCGCCACCATTTCTCATAGCTTGAAACTGTCCCATAAGTTGTATTCCGTCTTTAAGAAGGTCTTTTATATCTAACTTTTTATCGTCTAACTCTGCTTGTAATAATTTGTATTGTTTGAGCTTTTTATTTTTTCTTTTTAGCTCTTGTTCTAGCGTTAAGATTCTATTATTCTTTCTCTCATTTTCTAAAGCATCTTTTACAATCTGATCTACATCTTTAGAAGGAGTTCCAGAAAGTGCACTGTAATTAGTTTTGAAGACGTGTCGATTAAAATTTGGCGACTTTCCAAAGTACATCCTTACCTCAACTGTATTAGAATTACCAATGATGTACCTTTTGTACTTATCGAAGTTTTCAGCTAGAGCATTGTTTGGGACAACCATTTCTCCATCTACGATTATACTGTACCACTTTTCTTTTCCTTGTTCTTCAAAGTCTTGAATAATGGTTTTCAATCGTTCAATTCGTACGGGATCAAAACCTTCTGTATAAGTTGAACCTGTTGGTCTCCTTTTAATCTCTATTTCTTGATTTTCATGTTCCATTGTTCTATGTTTTATGACTTCGTCATTTTTATTATTGTGTTTCTTTTTCATCAATTACAAAGTAGTTAACATTACTTTTTAGCTTTTATATAATTAACCTTTAAGGTTTGGTATCACTTGAAGTACTGTAGCATTTAGATATGCTTTGCTATTTTGATTAATCAGAACCGTTTTACCTCTGTGTATATATTGATGCTCATTAATTAGCCTGTCTGTTCGGTTTAAGATTCCTGCTTTTGAGTATGCTTTCAAGAAGTATGAAGGCTTTATCAAAATGATAATTTCGTTTGTTGCAGGAAGTTCAACTTTTCTATGTGGAGGAATTTGGATTTGCCTATACCTTAATGTGTAACATTCTCCAACTCCCAACTCTCTCATTGTTATCCTTGCAAACTCCATAGCTGTTCCCTCTGTCATAATTCAAGTTTTAAATAGATTCGTAATTGGTATTTGCTTTTTTGAGAATAGATTCTATCTATGTAGTACCCTTCAATAATGTTGGTATTTAAACAAGCATCAACAGTTTGGAAAGTTTCTTTTTTACCATGTTGAGTAAAAAGACCATCATCAAAAGGGTTGACTTCATTAATCCTTGGTAAACTCAAATCGTAGTTATCCTTGTAAGTATTGATTTTGTGACTGTAAAAGATATCTCGTCTTTCTGGCAACCTCAACCAAAGCCAACCAACTTCCGATTCAAACTTATTCTCCCATGTTCTATCAAATGGGTTGGCAGTAATTTTTATTGCAACTATCCTTTTTGCATTATATGGGAGCTTAATTTGGAACTGCTGTTTGATTCCGTTTCGCTCAATTTCCTCGATATGTACCCATTGCTTAATCATCTTGAAGAGTTGTCTCTAAATCGACTATGCTAAAAGTGTATATTGAGACACGATATGGGGTAAACCTTGCATTTTCGTGATTTTGATCTTTATAAGTCACTTCTAAGCGACCATTACCTGATTCCACATTACCTATTGATATTGCTCTATCGTCTGGGGCAACATTTAATCCTGCCATTAATAATCTTGATTCAAAATTTTCTGGAAATAACTCTTTATCATTCAACTGCATTTTCTGACTTCCTCTGTAAAACAAAAGCTCGTCTCTGTCTGAAGTGATTAAAATTCCTTGAACATATTTGGCATTCTTATCAAGTTCAAACTCTCCTTTTACAGTTTCATTTGGGTTCTCGATTTTAAGATCAAATCGTTCTTTTATGATATTATACTTATATGTGTCCATTTGTTTTTATTTAAAAGATTAATAGCTAATTTCCCATTTCTGGGCATCTATTCAAGGGGGCTTGAAAAGACACCCATAGTGGGTGTAATGGTTACGGAGTTGTACCAGTCCCATCAAGCCCTACATAGAGGTATTGATTTTGAGGGATGTTTAATTGAGTACCAAGCTCAACAGTAAACTCAATCAACTCCTCATCTCTGATTAGCCTAGGATTATCGAGTTTGTAGTAACCCAATGGAATGGTATGGTCGTTATCCGTAGCAAACCTTCTGATCGATTGATTCTCTGGAATGATTTGTTTTCGGTTAGCTTTCAAACTAAACTCCCCATTACAAATTGCAGGAATTCCTCTCACGCTCTTAAAGTCTATTGCCTTTAAACCTTCTCGGTTGTCTCCATCAGGGCTTCTTCCTGTTAATAAGAAGATTCCACTTACTAAGAAAACCATGTTTTTAGGCAACTTTGCGTTTGAAATGTTTCTTACTCCAACTTCTTTATCATCTTGTGGCTCGAACATTTTAATGGTCTTGCTTGTGATGAGTTTGGTGGAGTAAATGGTGTAATCTGCTAATCTTACACCTCCTTTTAACAATTCCCCTCTTACGTGTTTAGGCACTTGCTTAAAGAATTTTTCCATTTCTGCTCTGGATCTTCTCGATCCGTGAACTTGTCCTGCAATCTTTCTAATAAACATTGCTTTTTTTACTGGCGACATGTGTCGTGTCGCATTTTCTAATTCGCCAATACCGAACAATTCTCCAACATTGTTGTATTCGCTATTCATTAAATCATCTGTCATGACTATTTGTTTTTATTTTCGCTTGTAGCGAAAGGTTAATAATTACACCTTAAGGGTGTCCTTCTTATATGTTTGTTAGGTTAGGCTCTTCAATCAAATCAAAAGCAAAGTCTTCATCATAACTTGCAGTAGGCTCTGGAAGAGATTCTGCATTCATTTCATATCGAAGTGCTTCGTTTTTATTGTTTTGATCGAAGATTTCAAGACTAGATAAATCAATGGCACCTACTTGTCCATCCTCTAATTGATTATCTGTTTTCTTTTTAATCACTTTATCTAAATAAAAAGCTGTGATTAACTCGTCTTTAAATTGAACTAGCCTTGATTTTGCCTTTGATGATTCTCCTGCTAAAGAGAAACCATTAACAGCATTTGCTTCCGCTATATTCTTATTAGAGATAGCCTTACCAATTCCGTAGGCAATAGTTGCTGATCCTGCAAGTCTTAGTATTCCAGTACCTTCATCCATATAGTGACTGCCAGCTATTAAAGCTAACCCGATAGGCAAAGATGCTCTACCTGCACTTGCTCCGATTCCTGCACCAACCGTAGCTCCTACAAGTAAATCGACAAGCGATTTTATTCCAGTCCCTTTCAGATCTCCTTTGGTCTTTTGCGCCTTGTATTTAGCAAGAATCCCTTTTGATTTATTTTTTTTCTTCTTCATTTTCTTGAGATTTATTTGATTAATATTTTAGACTAAAGCAGTTCTATTTTTTTAATTTTTGATGCTCTAGCCACAGGAGACTTTCTTCTGGTTTTTCTTGTGCGTTTTTTTGTTGTAGTTCTCCTTCTTTTTCTCTTTTTTGTAGGAGTGGATTTGTTGGTTTTTCTTTTAGGTGCTCCGAGCGTACCATCTACACCAGACAATCCCTTCTTTTTCTTTTTACTACTTCTGTATAGAAGATAACCACCACCCACAACAGCTAAGGCAATTCCTCCAGTAGCAACTGGATTTTTTTTGATCCATGCCATCACTCCTTTTTCTTCTGGTTTTGAATCAGGATCTACATCAGTTTCAGTAACTCTTGATGATGTTGTTTCCACAAAATCTTGTTGTGGAGATACAAATATTGGAGGTTGAGCCTGAGTGGCTACTGATCTAGTTGCAACAGTTGGGCTTGTAGTCGCTTGTTTATTTGTGAAACGACTAACAAGATTTTTCAAGCTAAACTTTCTCGTTTTTTCCTCTTGGTTATCCGTATTGTCTTGAATGACTTCTTGCTGTGCTTGAGGACTACCTTTTTTAAATAAGTCTCCAAGTTTTTTAATTAAGGCTGCTATTGAGGCAATTACTCCAGTTGCTGCTGTTATTGCTGCTCCTGTTGAAGCTGTTGCCACCACACCCAATCCATCAATTCCATCTTCAGCACCAGAAAATTCTTCTCTAATTAACTCTTCTCCTAATATGGTTTCAAGTTGATCTTCATCATATATAGGTAAGATTACTTCTCCAAGTCCATTTAGCACAACTCTTCGATCTCGATTTCCTTTACCAGATAAAATTGCTTTTTTCAAACTACTCGTTTTTCCCCCTGCTCCAAAAAATATTTTTTCTAATTTTTCTCGAATACGTTTCAGTTGATTAAACTTATTCAAATCCATGTTGTTTCTTCGTGCTTCTGCATCAGACCAATAAGCAAATCGTAATTTACTAGCAACTGTCATAATGTTTAACTTCATTATTGCTAATATTCCTAGTCTCAGTAGAGCTGTAGCAGGATTAATTCTATTGATAGCATGAATTCCTTTTTTAGCTACTTTCTTAATGTTGTTGATACTAATTTTTCTAGTTACCTTTCTTACTTTGTTTTTAGCTTTTTTAAAAAAGCTTCTTAATCCTTCCAAATCTTGAGCTTCATCCACTATCATGCCTTGTGCATCCATTGGATAATCATTTTCTATGAACTCATTTAGCTCTTCAAATTCGTTAAAGTCTTCTTCATCAAATCCGTTTAAATATTGCAATTCCATCTTTATGTCTTTTTTAGTTGAATACGGTACTTCACGGTTAAATTTATGAACTACTGCATCCAAGATTATTACTCCATTTTTTGTGTGTGCGATTGGGTAAACGTGCTCGAAATCGTGTGATTTATATTTGGTTAATCTGAATGAGAAAGGGATTTTCAAATTCGTTAGGATTGATCCAATAAACACACTCATACAATCACAGTCAATTCCTGCTACTCTGTCTTTCCAAGTTCGAGAAGGTCTTCTAACTTGCTCTTTGCCCATTTCATCCTTGGTGTATTGCAAGTATGAAAAACAAAAGTTCCAGATGTTTTGGCAGGTTTCATATTCAGTTCTAGCTTCTAACATTTTAGCTAAAGCAAAAGTGTCTTCAAGAGTTGTAGATACTACCTCTTTCATTAAAAGAATGGTGTCGTCTAAATGAGCAACCTTTTTTACGATCACATTCTCTCCCTTGGGTACAGGAAACAAATGGTTAAATCCATTTCCATTTTTGATATTTCTTTTGCCTGTTTTCATTGCTACTAGCTTATAATTGAATAGTTGTTTTGTCATCTAATGGAAAATCTCCAATAGCGGTAAATGCGTGAGACAAAGTCTCGATTGATACTTGAACTTTCTTTGTGTTATCTCCACTTTGTAGTCTTGGTAAAATATCAGAACCAATTGAAACTAGACTAAGCCAGGGAACTAATATTGATGTGGTGATATTCCCAGTTTCACTAAAAGCATTTATGTTAATTCTTCCTTCAGTATCTTTTACAGATGCTGGAATTTCAACATTTTGCATGGTGCTACTTGCAACCAATTTATCATTGATTAATAGTTTAATTAAAGGTGCAGTAATCCTTAAATTCGCTCTGCTTGGGTTTTTAATGTTATAGTTTAATGTCAAATTAATTCCCTGAGCTGATATTAGACCTCTTTTGCCACTTACACTAACTATCGCTTTGTTGCCCGCTCTGGAAAGTGATAATAAATATCTTCCTCCCAAGAATGCTCCTATGCCTATTGCTATGTATTTAATTGCTTTCATCTTGTTCTTAGTTCTTACTATTGAATTCGACCATTGTGGTTATCACGCAGATTTTTTAGTTTTTTTTTAACTGATAGAATGTGTTCGTTTAATCGGTTTGAGATTGCTTGAACTTTTTCTCCCAGTTTGTTTACTTTTTTTGCTGTCTCCTTAAAGTCTCCATGAAAGTCCTTTATGAAGTACAGACAAATGGCGACTAAAAGTGAGTTGATTATCAGTAATGCTTCCATATCGTTTTGTTTTATGATTTATTCAAATTTGAGAATGTTCTACCGTCTTCATTTTCAAATTAGTGTGATAGAGGTTGAATTGGTGTGCTTTGGTGTGAAAAGGTGTGCCTAATTCAAGAATACTTGA
>JAHDFW010000110.1 GCA_020627945.1 Cytophagales bacterium | reverse complement strand
GCATACCCACGTTTGAGTATCAAGAATATTCTTAATAATAAGGAGTTCAGAAAAGGGCTTTCAAAGAATATGAATGAGACTAAAACTTATGCTTGGCTGCATCGAATTTAATAACGTTCGCTTGTCATAAGCCTTACTCCTGTAAAGGGAGGAATCATTTAGTACTTACTTCTTAACAAACTTATATACAACTCTAATCCAATATTCGACATGAAAGAACTTAAACCTCAGCAACTCGAATTTGACGATATTCAAGCCGTAGTCCTTAAAGGTTATGGTAGGCATAAAGAAGCTTTTTATCTGTTTTTAGAAATAGAAGACGAAGTTAAAGCTCGTCAGTGGTTGGCAGATCATGCCGATCAAGTTCAGGATACAGACGATCATCACGAAAAAGCTAAAAAGCATGATTTGATGTTCTCAACAGCTAAGAACCATCCTCATGCAAAGGCAATAAGTGAATATAAAAACTGTATGAATATTGCATTCACCAGTCCAGGTATGATAAAACTTGGTTTGCATAAGGATAATGTTGCAACTTTTCATGATGGGATAGTAAGCGGAATGACTACAGGTCATCGACAGTATATTCTTGGTGATTATGGTTCAAGCGCTCCAGAACATTGGGAGTGGGGGAATGACTATAACGTTGTTAAGAACGGTGGTAAAATTCATATTATGTTGATGCTTTTTGCATTTGATAAGCCAGCGTTAATTCAGTATAGACAATCATTTGCAATGAACTTTGCAAAATATGGATTGAAAGAAGTATTAGCTCTTGACGGAACTACATTGCACGATCGTAAAGAACATTTCGGTTTTAGAGATGGTATTAGTCAGCCAATTGTTAATGGTACTGATGATGCTACTCCTGACAATGTAGATAATACTATAATGGCAGGTGAAATGATTCTTGGTTATAAGAATCAATATAATATGTTTCCAGATTCTCCATACTTGTCGAAGGTTCAAGGTGATACCTCGTATTTGCAAGAAGCGAAAGCAGAACAGGGGAAACCTAATGTTGGTAAACTAGATATTGGACGAAACGGGTCTTATCTGGTTTTTAGACAATTAGAACAAAAGGTGATTGAGTTTTGGAAGAATATGGATAAGAAGTCAAAAACGAAAGACTTTGAAGACGTTCAGGATCCAAAAGTGTTTTTAGCTTCAAAAATGGTCGGACGATGGCCAAGTGGTGCACCTCTTGTGAAATGTCCATTTCATGATGAACCAGGATATGAAAATGATGATAGTTTTGGTTATCAAGGTGAGTACAACGATTTAGATGCAAATAAATGTCCATTAGGTTCGCACTTAAGAAGATCGAACCCAAGAGATGCATTCGTAGAAAACCCTAAAAAGTCTCTTAAAGAGACCAAAAAGCATAGAATTATTCGACGAGGGAGACCTTATGGAGCACCGGTAGATCCATTGTTGCGCCCAGATAAAGTGATTGAATCGAACGCCAAAGATACAGGTAGAGGATTGCAGTTTATTGCGTTCAACACAGATTTGAATCGTCAGTTTGAATTTGTGCAAGAAACGTGGTTGAATAACCAGAAATTTAGAGGGTTGTATAATGATCCTGATCCAATTGCAGGTGTGCCAGACGTTATGCAAGATGGAAATATTGGTCAATTTACTATTCAGAAGGAACCTTTAAGAACTAAAATAGATGATATTCCTCGATATGTAGATGTAAAAGGAGGCGCATATTTCTTTCTCCCTGGGAAAAATGTAATTAAATTTTTCTCAACATTAAAAACACCAGAAACACAATCTGAAAACTCTCAATCTGAATAATTATGAGTCAATTAGGTAAAGAAACGGTTCCTGCTAATGAAGGGAAATATACTAAGGAAATAGTTGACCTTCTTAAGATTAAAGTAAAGCAAGAGTATCCTGATCCAGTAGATAGTAAAAGGTTCTTTCACCCGAAAATGCACGGTTGTGTAAAGGCAGTATTAAAGGTTGAGGATGATCTTCCAGAAACTTTGCAAAACGGAATATTTCAACCAGGTAAAGAATATCAATGCTGGATAAGGTTTTCTAATGCAAAACGTAAAGTGTCACCTGATGAAAAGGCAGATATTAGAGGGGTAGCTATTAAAGTAATGAATGTAGAAGGAACTCCACTGACTCCATTCATTGATCCGAATATAAATAACCAAGATTTTATTGTGGCTTCACATGACGTATTTAATACGAAAGACGTGAAAGCTACACTGGACGGTTTTAAAGCAATAACAGGAAGTAAGATTGGTTTAGTTTGGTATGCACTGACTCACTTGCGTACAATTTTTCGTTCCATGAAACTACCTAAGAAAACTGCTAATGTATTAGAAGTTGAATACTTTAGTATGATTCCTTATTTGTATGGAAACCAAGCTGTAAAATATAATTTGAAGCCACAACCTCAAGATCATAGTACATTACCTGCACATCCAACATTTGACTTTCTTCGGGAACGAATGGTGGAGACTTTATTGAAACATGATGTAAAGTTTGACTTTCGAGTTCAATTTCAGTGTGATGCCAAAAAGCAGCCAGTTGAGAATCCAACTGTTTTGTGGACTACACCATTTATAAAACTTGCAACCCTTACCGTTTTAAAACAAGAGTTTGATTCCGAAGAACAAAGACAGTTTGGAACATCTCTTACTTTTGAACCTTGGCATTGTATTGAACCACATCGCCCAATAGGAGGAATAAGCAGAGCTAGAAGACCAGTTTATAATGAGCTTTCTAAAAATCGTCATGAACGTACAGGAAGGCCGATTACTGAGCCTGACTCTTGGGAATTAAGTGATGATGAGCATGCTTATGATCCGAATGATCCGCAAACTCATGGGACAGGTAATGCGTAATTTGGAGAAGTAGAGTTATCATTTCTTTATCCTTGATCGAATTGGTAAGTTAAGGCGTAAAACACTAAAAAGGAGTTACGGCAAAAGCGATTGTTTAAGCAATTCCAAAATACTTTTTACTTCACGAATTGTGAGTAAAAGAGGATTCAATGACTAACTCTAACTAAAGCAAAATTTACCGAACCTTACTTACGATGCGGTATTATGTGATTGCAACTAGGTACTTCTAAGTTCGAATTCCAATAACCAAAATATCATCCGTTTGCTCTAGATCCCCTTTCCAAGATTCTATAGCTTCATCCCAGATAGCCACTTGATCTTTCATTGGTTTATCGTGATGTTCAAGAAGCATTTGGTACATTTTTCTACGCATAAATTTCCCTCCATCAGGTCCTCCAAACTGATCTTGATATCCGTCAGAGAAAAGATAGATGCATTTGCCTGTCACATATTTGAATTCTTGTAGTTCGTAGCTCTTTTCAATATCACGTTTTCTATAGCCTCCACCTCCAATACAAGATTTTGAGCCTTTCACGGGAGTTAGTTCTCCTCCCTCGACAAAGACCATAGGGTTTTTTGCACCAGCAAACTGAATTACTCCATTAGCTTCGTCCAAAACGCAAAGGGCCATGTCCATTCCATCTTGATTGTCAGTTTCTTTTTGCTTTAAAGCTGCTACGATACCATTGTTCAATGCGTAAAGAATTTGATCTGCTTGAGTAATACCTTTTTCATGGACAATTTGGTTTAGAACAGCGTTCCCCGCCATACTCATAAAACCTCCAGGTACACCATGACCAGTACAGTCAATCGCAGCGATGATTTGTTTTCCATCTTTTTCGGCGAAATAATAAAAATCACCACTTACAATATGGCATGGCTTGAAGAGTACTCCTACATCCTTAAACGATCTGTCTAGGTTTACATCTTGTGGTAACATTGAACTTTGAATTCGCTTAGCATATTGAATACTAGCAACGATATTTTCATTCTTTTGCTCAATGATTTCTTTTTGCATACGAACCTCTGCAGTCCTTTTTTGGACCTTCTTTTCAAGGTTTTCGTATAACAAGGCATTTTCAATCGATACTGCAATTTGAGAGGACATCATTTGCAAAGTCTGCACTAAATCTTGGGAAAACGCGCCAGTAGTTTGGTTGTTTTCTAGATAAAGAATTCCTTTCAGCACTCCTTTATTCAATAAAGGTAAGCACAAAATAGAAAGTGGACTTTGCTGTTTCACATAAGCACTATCTTGATATTTGCCATTCTGTGCATTTTCCAATACCTCCGAAACCTTAGCATGCATGACGTAATTTACGATCGGTTTACAGACAACATTTTCGGTTTCAGGATCATTGTATGACTGGTTCAGAAGTACATTAATTTGTTTATTATCTAAAGTAGCTTGAACCAACCAATTGTTGTCATCTAGTAATATTAAAACCCCTTTTTCTGCTCCAGCATTTTCAATAACTAGATGCATAAGTTTTTTCAACAGTTCATCCAATCGGATTTCCCCCATAATAACCTTGGAGGCTTTAAGAATACTGTTTAAGTCTAATGAACTTGTTCCATCACTTTGTGTTGTTTTATAAGTACTCGTCTGGTTAACTGATGACGATGACGAGAATACTCCTAACTCTAATGTTTCATACGTGTTTTTTAGAGAAGTTAATTTTGCATTAGCTCCCCAAGAATCATAAAGGCGATAAGCCTTGTTTAAATAAGCTTTAGCTGCCGTGATTTGTTTTTTGTCGAAATAGATCGAACCGATTAGTTCGTTTGCTAAAGCTTCTTCATTTATGATTTTTTCCTGCTTTGCGAAACTAATAGCGTTTTCAAAATGAGCAATTGCTTTACCCTCATTTCCTTGTGCGCGTTCAAGTTCTCCTAACGCTAATTCTAGCTTTCCACCAAAATTTACATGTGCATGTTTATCTAATGTTTTAAGAAGTTTAACAGCCTTTTTTGCCTTGCTTAAGTGCTTTTTATTACCAGTTGTTCGGTAAGATTGAGCAAACGAAAGGGCCTTGTAGAGTTCAAGTACATTAGTATTAGGTTGAGCAATTCCTCCTTCTACATTTTTGTCGGCGATTTCAATATTTTTAATAGCGTTTGAAATATGTCCTCCCAGATACGCAATTTTAACCTTGTTGAAGTGACTAATAAATAAAACGCTTAGGTCATTCTTTTCCGAGAATTCTTTTATGATCTCAGTTTCATTATACCAATCAGTTGTTAAATCACCAGTCAAAGGAGCATCTGGATCAACTAATTTCTCAACAGCAGCGACATAAGATCGAATATGAGAAAGAGTTAAGTTATGTTCCGCGTTTTCTATTGCCGTCTTTGCAGTTTGTAATTCGTAAAGAACCTCTTCTAGATTGTGACCACAAAAATACTTAAAGAAGCAGTAGTTGTTGAGTGAATAAAATGCATATTCCAAATCTCCAACTTCCATTCCCCGTCGATAATTCTTACGAAGGTTATCAATGCTGTTTGTATATGCGTCCTTGAAGTGTGCAACAGAAGTGTAATATAAGTTAGTTGGTTTTACCTTGTGAGATCCAGATTTGAATTTCTCAGCGACGGCAAGTCCTAGTTTTCCGAATTTATAACCTTCGTCGTAGCTCTTCAATGCACCACATAGGATCATTCCGTAGCCAGTATAGTTGAAATCAGAATTGTCTGTTCTACCATATTTGACACTCAGGTATGTTCCTCGGATAGCAAGAATTGGTAATAGACCAGGTTCTACAAACATGGCCGCCGAACCAATAGCCATCATGATTTTATGAGCCGCAATGATTTTTTTATCTGTCATTTCGGGCAAATCAATTAGTCCTTCGACTTTTTTGCCAATCATAACCCTTTTCATTCGACCTAGCTCTATTAAAACATGTTGTAAGCCAGGCTTCTTAGGAAGTTTAATTCCCAGTTCTGATATTGCCTTTACACCAATGTCCACTACTTCCCTTAATCTATGTTTAGAGTTGTAGGCTAATATTTTGGTGATGTATGCTTCTGATTTGTCTACTACAGATCGAGCATTGCTAAAGATGATTTCAACATATTTTTCCATCTCCTCAGTGTTGCCTTGCAAGAAGCTTACATCTGAAATTTTCGAGTATAAGTTTAATGTAATCTCATAATCCTCGTTCCAGGAGTTGTTGCCAAGCAATGTAACAGCATTCTTAAGATAAGAATACGCATTATCATAAGCAGCAGAGTTTCTAGCTCTTAATCCTGCATTAAGGTAGAGTTGGATTACATCTTTATTACCGTTCTGCACTAAGTTGTATCCTGCATTAAAATAGTTAGCTACATCAAATACCTTAGTGTTTAATTCCTCTTCTGAATATTTAGAAAGCAAAAGAGTTCCCATTTTGTAACTAATTCGCTCGCTTTCTCCTTCTTCGAATAAGTTGTAAAAAGATTCCTGAAATTTATCGTGGATAAACTTATACTTAAAATCCTTCGGGTCATTTTGACCTTCTACAAAAATGTTGGAATGTTGAATTGGTTGTATAAATCCTCGTTTAACTCCCTCAAATAAAAGATCAACTAATTCTTCGGACGATTTTTCGGTGATTACACCTAAAGTTTCAAGGTCAAATCGGTTTCCAATACCAGAAGCTATTTTTAAAACTTCACGAACATCAGGAGCAATACTTTTTACCTCCTTAGCCATAAGCTCGACCACATTTCCAGTGCTGCCCATCTCATGGATTTTATTCACATCCCATGTCCACGCGAAATTTTTGAAGTCGAATCTAAGGTAATCTTGACGGTTAAGGTTTTTTAAGAACTGCTTAACAAAGAATACATTCCCTCGAGTTTTTTCATGAACTAGTTCGCTCAGTTCTTTAACACCTTCTAAGCTCATTTGTAAACCATCTGCCATCATCAAACGAATGCTGTCTTCTTCCAGTGGTAAGACATCAATTTGCTTTGGTTCAATTCTATTGGTGAGCTCCGTAAGAGGATGCTGTTCGTCTACTTCGTTATTTCTGTATGCTCCAATCAACAGTAAGTTACTAATCGCTGAATCTTGCATTAGTTGTTCAATAAGGTCTAGACTCGCATTGTCAGCCCATTGTAAATCGTCAATAAATAAAGCGAGAGCATTAGCCTTACGTAAAAAGGCAGAGATTAATTTTTTAATTGCAAATTGTAAACGCTTTTGTGCTGCGTCACCTTCTAGTTCTGGTGGGGCAGGTTGTTCGCCAATAATCAAGTTGAAATCTGGAACAAGATCAGTGATTACACCACCAATTTCACCAAGTTCTTCCTGAAGAATTTGCTTCCACTCGTTAATAACAGTTTCACTTTCTGTAAGTAAATTTTGTGCAAGACCTTTGAACGCTTGAGTAAGTGCATTGTAAGGAATGTCACGGTTTAATAAATCAAACTTGCCTGCTGCATAGATCACATTGTTTGCAGAAAGTTGTTGGTGAATCTCACTTACTAAAAAGGACTTACCAGTACCTGAGTATCCTCTTATTAATATTAATTCTTTGGATCCGTTAGCAACATTATTGAAGCTGAAAAGTAACTCGTCAATTTCTTTTTCTCTCCCGTAAAGTTTTTCTGGGATCACGAGTTTCCCAGAGAAATCTCTTTGTCCAATTACAAAACTAGAGGAATCTTTACCTTCTTGAATTAAGCCTTGTACCTGTTCTAAATCATATAAAAGTCCAGCAGCTGCCAAATAACGATCTTCTGCGTTCTTTTTAATCAATTTGTCAATAATGTTAGAAATTACTTCTGGAATAGAATCGTCAACGGATTTTACTGAGGCTGGAATCTTTGCAATATGTGCATGAACCAATTCCATAGGGTCTTCAGATTCAAAAGGTAGTTTTCCTGTAAGTAACTCATAAAAGACCATTCCTAAAGAGTATAAATCGCTTCTATTATCAATGATACGATTCATTCTTCCTGTCTGTTCAGGAGAAATATAAGCTAAGGTTCCTTCGAGCTTTTCGGGGTTCCCTAAAAACTCTTCCCGTGCATCGTAGGAGGCAGCAATCTCAAAATCGATAAATACGATTTCCTTTGAATCCGGATTTATAAGTATGTTGGAAGTATTTACATCTTTGTGAATTACATGTTTTTGGTGTATTAAATGTAATGCTCGGACAATCTTTATTGCAATGTCTAAAAATAACTCAACGCCGATGTTGTTTGACGTGTGAAATTCTTTCAGCGAACAACCATCGAAGTATTCAAGGGTGATTGATGGTGCTCCATCTTTAAGTTCATAAGAAATAGCTTTGCGAACACCTTCAATGTCTCCAAGTTGATTTGAAATAGCAACCTCGTTTTTAAAACCAACTATTTTTTTTGCCCACACGCTTTCCCAGTGAGCCCTTTTCTCGATGGTTTTTTCGTTGGTTTTAACAATTTTGGAATTCTGTCCGTCGTGAATACCTACTTTGTTGTCAGTTTCAAGCATTTCTAATTCTTAGTTAACGGTTGAGTAAAGCGGTACAATTTAGGAAATTAACTTGAAAAAGTAGTGTTCTATACGAATTTAAAATAGGACTAGTTGTTATATGAACATTAATAAAAAAAAGCGGACATTCATTAAAAAGAATATCCGCTTTTCAGTTTTTGGTTTTATCTTAATTTATTCCAAATCGTCTTTCATGTTGCTAAGTGTAGTTACAGGTCCGTCTACAACGAACATGTTTACTACCCATGTTGGAATACTTCCAGCAGGATCAGCAGAGAATGTGTATTCAATTTTTGTGGTGTTTCCTTCTGGGGTTAAAATCCATTTTCCAGAAGCAACTGTCATTCTTACCTTGCCTTTTTTTGCTTCTTCTTCAGTTGGAGCCGAAGTTTGATCAAGAGTAATAACTCCATTTACATTAGATTTTTTAACGTGCAGTACCATGTCTCTGTTGTCGAAAGGAAACGGAACTTTCAATTCGATGTAGTTATAGTATTCATTATTAGATACTTTTTTAACCTGTCTAGGGTTAATAACATCGTTCATCCATTCATCAAAATTGTCAACATCCCCTAGTTTTGCTTCAACCTTTGCAATTGGAGCATTCACCGTAGTATATGCTTTAAATTCCTTGTTTTTACTGCCAGTTTGAGTTCTGGTGTAAACCTTGATCCCATTCTTATCCTTTGCTAGCTTCCAATCACTTTGAGCATTGATAGTTGTTGCAGTTACTAGAATGGCCGCAATAACACTTAAAAATATTCTTTTCATTATGTTTTTATTTATTCGCTGTAAAAATATAATTTTTCCGTGACAATTATTGTGCCGCTGATGAAAAGAATTGGCAATATTCTTTATTTTTGCGCTCTTAAATCTTGAACACATGTCAGAAATAAGTAAACAATACGACCCGCAAACTACTGAGGATAAATGGTATCAGCATTGGTTAGATCATAATTTCTTTAGTTCTAAGCCCAATAGTGAGAAAGAGCCATATACCATTGTAATTCCACCTCCAAACGTAACTGGAGTGTTGCATATGGGGCACATGCTAAACAATACCATTCAGGATGTATTGATTAGAAAGGCTAGAATGCAAGGTTTTGAAGCTTGTTGGGTGCCTGGTACGGATCATGCTGCGATCGCTACGGAAGCAAAGGTTGTACAGAAGCTTAAGAATGACGGAATTGATAAAGCTGATTTAAGTAGAGAAGAATTTCTTGAGCATGCTTGGGAATGGACCCACAAACATGGCGGGATTATTCTTGATCAATTGAAAAAGCTTGGAGCATCCTGTGACTGGGATAGGACGAGGTTTACTTTGGAGGAAGATCTTTACGATGCTGTAATTGAGGTGTTTATTGATTTATATAAGCAAGGTAAAATTTACCGTGGTGTACGTATGATTAACTGGGATCCAGCTGCTCAGACTGCACTTTCTGACGAAGAGGTAATCCATAGAGAAGTTCAATCTAAATTATATCAAGTAAGGTATCAGATTGAAGGTGAAGACGAGTATGTAACTATTGCAACTACTCGACCTGAGACTATTCTAGGAGATACGGCTGTTTGCGTTAATCCAAATGATGAAAGATATACTCATTTAAAAGGTAAGAAAGTTATTGTGCCATTGGTAAATCGTGTGATTCCTATCATTGAGGATGAATACGTTGATATGGAATTTGGAACAGGTTGTTTGAAAATTACTCCAGCACATGATATCAATGACTATAACCTTGGAATCAAACACAATCTTGAAAGCATAGATATTCTTGCTGATAACGGTACATTGAATGATAATGCTCAACTCTATGTAGGACAAGATCGTTTTGATGTAAGAAAACAAATTGCAAAAGACCTTGAGAAGTCAGGAAACTTGGTTAAGGCTGAAGACTATACGAATAAGGTTGGGTTTTCAGAAAGGACTGATGCGGTAATTGAACCTAAGTTATCCCTTCAATGGTTTTTAACCATGGAAGAGTTGGCAAAACCAGCTTTGGATAATGTGATGAATGATAACATTCAATTCCACCCGCCTAAATTTAAAAATACCTATCGCCACTGGATGGAAAACATCAAAGACTGGTGTATTTCTCGACAATTATGGTGGGGACATAGAATTCCAGCCTGGTATTTCGGCAATGGACCTAAGGACTTTGTAGTGGCTAAAACGGAAGAAGAGGCATTGAAAGCAGCTACTGAAAAGAAAGGAGAAGCAGTTGATAAAGTGTGGCAAGATGAAGACGTACTGGACACTTGGTTCTCTTCTGCGCTCTGGCCTATCGCTGTTTTTGATGGATTTAAAGATCCTGAAAACGAGGAAATTAACTATTATTATCCTACTAATGACTTAGTTACAGCTCCAGAAATTATGTTCTTCTGGGTTGCTCGAATGATTATTACTGGATATGAATACAAGAAAGAACTTCCATTCCGTAATGTATACTACACTGGTATTGTACGAGATAAACTTGGACGTAAAATGTCTAAGTCTCTTGGTAACTCGCCAGATCCAATTGAATTGATGAAAATCTATGGAGCAGATGGTGTACGTGTTGGGATGTTGTTATGTTCTCCTGCTGGTAATGACTTACCATTTGATGAAGGATTGTGCCAACAAGGGAAAGAGTTTGTAAACAAGATTTGGAATGCGCTGAGATTTATCAAATCTATGAAAGTGTCCGATTCTGCTCCAGTTGCTGAAATGCCAATTAAATGGTTTGAGTCTCGTCTTTCTCAAGTGATGATTGAAATGGATAAGTCTTATGAAAGTTTTAGACTTTCTGAGGCTCTTATGACATTATATAAACTTGTGAATGATGATTTTTGCTCTACTTATATTGAGATGATTAAGTCTCATGAGGGAGTTAACCCTAGTACCATTGATAAGTCTATTGACTTTATGGAAAGGGTAATGAAAATAGCACACCCGTTTATTCCGTTTGTGTCAGAAGAAGTATGGCATCTTCTCCGAACCAGAAGTGCAGAAGATTGCATCACAGTTTCGGAGTACCCAGAGGCATCGGAGGTTAACCTGCAGTTACTAAAAGAGGTTGAAAAGACCTTGGAGGCTGTTACTAATATAAGGAAAATCCGTAATGAAAATAATATTGCATTCGGTGAAAAACTAACCCTTTATGCTAAGTCTAATTCTGGTACTCAATACGCCGATTATTTTGAAATCATAGCTAAATTGGCTAATATTGAAAATATAGAATCTACGGAAGAGGCTGTAAAACAAAGCAAAAGCTTTATTGTTGGTGTTGACGAGTTCTTTGTACCAGTTGAAATAAATGTTGAAGAAGAAAAGGCACGAATTTTGACTGAGATAGAATATCAAGAAGGTTTTTTACGTTCTGTAGATAAGAAATTAGGAAACGAAAAATTTGTAAATGGTGCTCCAGCTCAAGTAGTTGAGAATGAAAAGAAGAAGAAAGCTGATGCAGAATCCAGAATTGAAACGTTAAAGAAAAGTCTGGAAGCATTAGCGTAATAGCACTGTTTCACTTTAAGTTTGGAAAGAAAATAAATGATTATGAAGCGATTAATACCTGTTTTTGTACTGGCGTTGTTGATGGGAGTTGTTGGAGTTACTCATGTTTCTGCACAGAATAGAGGGCAAACTCAAAAAGCCCGAAAGAGAATGAAGAAGCAAAAACGCTACGAAAATAAAGTTAAAGATGGTGGCGCACAAACACCTTCTTGGTATAAACTGGACAATGATGGAGATGGTGTTCCAAATGGGCGTGATAAATGTGTAAATACTCCTAAAGGGGAGACAGTCACCAGTTTTGGTTGCCCACCTGATTCTGATGGAGATGGTATTTATGATTATGAAGATGAATGTCCGTCTGAAAAAGGACCAAGAAAAAATAATGGTTGCCCTTGGGGAGATTTAGATGGAGACGGTATCACTGATAATGTGGATGACTGTCCTGCAACTCCAGGTATTCCTAAGTTTAATGGATGTCCTGACACAGATGGAGATGGAATTAAAGATAAAGATGATCGTTGTCCAAATGAGAAAGGTCCTTTTGCGACTAAAGGTTGCCCTATTAGAGTAGGTGATAGCGATAAGGATGGACTGCCTGATAACGAAGATGATTGTCCATTGACACCTGGTCCTAAAAGTAATAAAGGTTGTCCTGAAATTAAACCTGAAGAGAAGAAGGCTATTGAAGAAGCTTTCAAGAACTTACTTTTTGAAAGTGGTAAGGACGTAATTATGGAGTCTTCCTTTAACTCATTGAATAAATTAGCAAGTGTGCTAATAAATCAACCACATGCTCAATTGTCGTTAGAAGGTCATACTGATAATGTTGGTGACAACGAGGCTAACTTAAAATTATCTCAGGACCGCGCTGCTTCGGTGAAGCGTTATTTGCAAAACAAAGGATCTCGTAATAAAATTGAAACGGCTGGTTATGGGGAAACTAGACCAGTTGCGACTAATGAGACATCCGAAGGGCGTCAGAAAAATCGTCGTGTAGAAATGAAACTAACTTTTGAATAAGATTGTTTGATAATATTGGTAAAGAAAAAGTCACCAAAATGGTGGCTTTTTTGCTTTTTATCTTTTTTTTGTAACTAAATCAGAACTCTGCAGTTATTGCTATAATGTTTAGAAAATTGTATACATATTGGTGTGTTATGATTGGGATAATGGGTTATCTGTCCATTTTCCCACTACAATTCGTCTTTTTGCAATTTAAGCCCACGCACTTTATTGCCGATCGACTCAATAAAATAGCATTGAAGATTGTGTTTTTCTTTTGCGGTTTTCCAGTAAGGATTGAAGGAAAAGAAAATGTAGATAAGTCTGAGACATATGTGTTAGTGGCCAATCATGCTTCTTATCTAGATATTCCGATGATGTTTTTTGTGAATAAAGGGTATGGAGTTTTTGTAGGTAAAAGTTCGTTAAGCAAAGTTCCTTTGTTTGGTTACATGTACAAAAAGCTCTATATCTTGGTCAATAGAAAGGACCCTAGAAGTAGAACTAGAGTGTACGACATGGGGAAGAAGGTACTTGGTGAAGGAAAAAACTTAATCATTTTTCCAGAAGGTACTATCCCGAAAAATGCGCCAGAAATGCTCAGATTTAAAGATGGAGCTTTTAAAATAGCTATAGAAAGT
>JAHDFW010000109.1:7942-13468 GCA_020627945.1 Cytophagales bacterium | reverse complement strand
ACTCACTAAAAGGAGGTGCTGGGATGTTTGGTTTTTCTAAAGTAGAAGCTCTTACTCACCACTTGGAAAATATTTATGATCTTATTCGCGATGGTAAAATAGAACTGACTGAGAAAATTCTCAATGTTAGTTTTAATACTTTAGATCTATTACCCAATTATATAGAAGATATACCACTTGATAAACCCGAAAACCAACAATCCTACACGGATTTGATGGGGAAAATCGAGCAGTTGATTGAAAATGGTGATTCGGATTCAGATGATTCTTCAGATGGTGCTACGGGAGCAGTATCGGAAGAACAAGTCGTAAACACAGAGAAGGTCAATGGTATAACCTATTTGGTGCAGTTTAAACCACACAAAACATTTCTCAATAATGGTAATAATCCACTTTTTCTGTTAGAAGATTTGGAGGAATTAGGTAAAACTTACATAGTTGCTAGAACCAATAGTTTACCAGAATTAAAAAACCTCAATGCCCATGAAACATATGTGCATTGGGATGTTCTTTTAGTTACGGAAGTAGCGGAGGATGAGATTCAAGACACATTTATGTTTGTAGAAGATGAGTGTGATTTGCAAATTCTTAAGGTAGCAGACGAAGATTTATTAACCAAAGATGATTTTGATCTAACTTTATTATCCTCCGTTGAATCAGATCAGGTCTTTACAACTTTAATCGATGAGTTGGGAGTTAATGAGGAAGTTGAAACCGAAGAGGTTGTAAGGACGTTTAAAGACGAACCGAGATCAGTAGAACAAACCAATAAGGAATCTAAAGCACTGAAGCAAACGTCCTCGGTGGTTAGAGTATCGTCTCTCAAAATAGGAGAATTGATGGATTTAGTAAGCGAGTTGATTACAATGCAAAGCGCGCTTGGTTTGTTTCAGGAGAATGAAAAGAATCCAGTACTAGAACCGATTGTGGAAAACCTGGAAAAATTATCGGTACAGTTAAGAGATGTTGCATTTCAAATGTCTCTAGTGCCATTTGAGTCTGTTTTCTTTAGATTCGAACGTTTGATTAGAGACTTGGCGCCGCAATTAGGCAAAAAAGTTAATTTTGTTACGGCTGGTGGAGATATAGAAATTGATAAAATAATCATCGATGCAATTCTTGAGCCGTTGATGCATATCCTAAGAAACAGCTTGGACCATGGGATTGAGTTACCTGCAGAACGTAAGAAAGTAGGGAAGGATGAACAAGGAGAATTATTGCTAAATATTTATCGTTCCGGTTCTAATATTCATATCTCAATTAAAGATGATGGTAAAGGAATTGACCCAGAAGTGATCAGAGCTAAAGCCGTTCAGAAAGGGTTAATTTCAGCAGAAGCAAGATTATCCAAGAATGAAATTCTTGAACTGATCTTTGCCAATGGATTTAGTACAGCAACCGAAGTTACGGATGTTTCAGGTAGAGGAGTAGGCATGGATGTAGTTCGTAAGAATATAGGAAACCTTCGAGGCAAAGTTAAAATAGACTCTGAATTAGGAAACGGAACTGAAATTCAAATTATTCTTCCGCTTACCCTTTCTATTATTGATGGGTTAATGGTTCGTATAAGAGAGGAACGCTACGTAATCCCATTGGATAGTATTGATCGCTGTTTGAAAATATCTACCAACTTGATTGAAGATAATCTAAATGGTGTGATTATGGTTGATAATGAACAATTACCATTTTTGGATTTAATAGCCGAGTTCGGTTCTGAACAAAATATGTCAGACGAAGCTAAAGCTAATATAGTCGTGGTAAATACGATCAACAGAGCCGTAGCGTTAAGAGTAGATGGGATTGTTGGTCAATTGCAAGCCGTGCTTAAACCTTTAGGTAAATTTTATCGTAATCAAGACTTCTTTTCAGGAGCAACCATTCTGGGAGATGGAAGCGTAGCACTGATTTTAGATGTAAATAAGTTAGTTGAACATAGGCGAGTAGTACAATCCGCTGAGGTTGAATAAAAAATAATTAGAATGGGGTACACTAAGACCATAGAAGAAACGGATAGCAAAGTGATGGAATCATTTCTGTCTTTTGGAATGGATAAAGAGGTTTTTGCTATTGAAGTACGAAATGTACTTGAGATTTTGGAAATTCCGCAAGTTACATCCGTGCCAAATTCACCAGCTTATATGTTTGGAGTTATAAACTTAAGAGGGAGTGTTTTACCTCTAATAGATACTCGTGTTAAGTTTGGACTGCCAGAAATAGAAACTACTGTCGATTCATGCATAATAGTAACAGAGCTTGAAGTAGAAGGAGAAAGAGTGGTAGTAGGAGCGTTGGCCGATCGTGTTTTGGAAGTGTTTGAAGCAAGTATGGAAGACTTGAAACCAGCACCGACCATAAACCCTAAATATAAGCTTGACTTTATAAAAGGGATGATTCCATATGACGAAAAATTTCTCATGCTGTTGGATATAAGCAAAGTGTTCTCAGTAGATGAAATTATCAGCCTTAGTCAAGCGGGTGAAGAATGAGGGGATAGAGATAGGGGTACATTAAATTGAAATAGTAAAGCACTGTCTGGGTCTAAAAAATTAAGTGCTTTAATCATCTGTAAACTTTTACAAAAGTGGCATATTTTTTGTAACAGCCAGATGAAAGACAATACAAGTTTATTTCATGTAATAAGCTGTGATTCATTTAGATCGTTGAATCCTTGTTGATTCGACAAAAGTTTAAATGTGTTGGCTTAAGTCGTCTTAGTACAACTAAATGTACTTCGCTTCATGCATGATATGAAATGACAAATATGTTGTGTTAGTTAAACAATAAAGTCAATTGCGTTGGGGTAATTGAAAATGAGTAGTTAAAATTTTGAAAACATTGTTTTAACGCAAGAGAGGGAAAGGAAAATGGAAAAACTGAAGAAAAAATTATATGGATTATTGGTGATTACTTGCATGTTAATGCTAAGTATAAACCTAAATGCTCAAGTAAAAAAAGAGCACGCTATTTTTTTATATAAATTTACCAAAGAGGTTGAATGGCCTGTTAAACCTTCTAAATTTGTAATAGGTGTATTGGGTGCTCCAGCAGAATATTTTTTAGTTAAGAGACTGCTATCAACAAGATCTGATGTGGAAGTGATACAATGCATGACACCTGCAGATGCTGAAAAATGTAACATAGTTTATGTGACGGGTCAAAAATCATCTCTTTTGGAAGGAGTAGGTGCTGCAGTTGGACAGAAAAAAATCCTTGTAGTGAGTAATGTTGCGGGAGGGAAACTGCCTGAACAGGCGGTTATAAATTTTGTAACACAAAATGGAGTTGAACGTTTCCAAATGAGCAAGAAGAGGCTTGTCGCGCGTGGTTTAAGAGCATCAACCACTTTAACTGGTGTAGCTGTTTTAAGCAATTAAGACTCTATAAGAAACACATTCAAATATATTCCAGAAAACCTTTCGTAAACCCAAATAAATCGGGTATTTTCGGTTAAACAAAACTTTATCATTTGGCATGATTAATTGGATTAAGCGACTAGGGTTTAGGCAAAAATTAAGGATATTAGTCCTTTTACCAATGATAGGCCTGTTGTACTTTTCAGTTGAAAAGGTTGTACAAAAATGGTCGGAGTACTCTGAGATGACTAAAGTTTTGGAAATTACTAACCTCAGTACTGCATTATCCGATATGGTTCATGAGGTTCAAGCAGAGCGTTTTGAGTGCTCAAGCTATTTGTCAAGTCAAGGTTATCAACGAAAAGAAGAATTCCTAAGCCAACACGTTAAAAGTGATTCTGCAATGAACAATTTGGACATATACGTCCAACAGTTTGATTTTGGTGATGATGAAGATGTAAAGCAGCTACTTAGTAGAGCTAAAGCTAAATATCAAAAGGTTCAACAGCGAAGTAGGAAGGCAGCATTAGACTTGCAAATTACCGAAGTACAAGCGGTAAACGCTTATAATTCGCTTAATAAGGATTATTTTGTGGTTTTGTCTAATCTGACCAATAATAGTAGCTCAGCAGAAATAGCCAGAGAATTAGAAGCTTTTATTAGTTTGTTGAAAGCCAAAGAATCTTGTGGAAATGAGCTTTTATTGCTGAACCAAGTGCTTTATAACGGGAAGTTTAGTAAAGCCAGCTACAACGAATTTGTAGGACTAATTTGGAGTCAGAAATTGGCTCTCGAACAATTTAACCTCCTTACAGACAAGCAGTCAGGCATGCTTTATGATTCCATATCTAATTTGGAATCTTTTAATGCTGCCTTAAATCTAAGACAAAAAGCGTTAGATAGTTCCGATGCAGTTATTATTCCTGTTATGCCCGATAATTGGGGAACTCAAATGAATAGTAGAATGGAGCATTTAAGAACAGTAGAATCTTCTGTGGTAAATTACTTAGCTAGTGTTACAGAAAATTATAAATCGAAAAAACTAGGCGAGTTAATTTTTAATTTACTCTTGGTGATACTATTGCTAGTAGGTTCAGCGCTTTTAGGATTTATGATTTCTAAAGAGCTACATGATCAACTAGGAGGGGACCCCTCGGAAGTACTAAGTTTAGCAAGTGACATTTCAGCTGGTCAACTTAAGGAGTTTAATAATCATGAATTGGATTCACATTCTGGACTTTATCTCCAAATGATGGAAATGAGCAACAGATTGTTTAATGTGATAGATACATTAAAAGATGCCTCAAATAATATTGGCAATGCTTGTGGGGAGATTGAGACATCGGTATTGGTAATGGCTGAAGGAGCTACGGAACAGGCAAGTTCTACTGAAGAAGTTTCGGCATCAATGGAGCGAATGGCAGCGAATATTCAGCATAATACATCTAACGCTCAAGAGACTGAACAACTCGCAAGTAATGCTTCAGAAAATCTGCAAGCAAATAGCAAATCGTTGGAGCAAACTTTAGATTCAGTTCGAACAATATCTGAACGAATCGATGTGATAAGTGACATTGCGAGACAAACCAATATTTTAGCTTTGAATGCAGCGGTAGAGGCAGCTAGAGCGGGTGAACATGGTAAAGGCTTTGCAGTAGTAGCTTCTGAAATTAGACGTTTAGCGGAGCGTTCGCAAAATGCTGCTAAAGAGATAAATGAGCTATCGTCAGGAACCTTGAAGATGGTTCTGGAGTCCGAAAAATTATTGGATACTACGGTGCCAGAGATAGTGAAGACCAGTGAGTTAGTGAAAGATATTTCAGAGGCAAGTGTGGAGCAAAACAATGGAGCTTCGCAAATTAACAATGCGATTCAATCTCTTAACGGTGTGGTTCAACAAAATGCCTCTTTGGCAACACAAATGATGGGGGCAGCTCAGGTACTCCTAGAACAATCCCAAAACCTTAGTCTTACTATTGGCTTTTTTGAGATTCAAGAATCCGATTTAACAGTGGACCAAGAAGAGCAACCAGCGATTAATTTTGGTGTGGTTAGTCAAAATGTTGGGGAATCTGAAATGACAGGAGATGGAAGTCAGGACATTTATAATAATGCATCTGAAGATTTGGGTGAGTTAAGTTTAGGAAGTATTACCCAAGATAGCGAAGCGAGT
>JAHDFW010000109.1:0-7842 GCA_020627945.1 Cytophagales bacterium | reverse complement strand
GTATCTTTCATACCTATGTTCGGTTTTATTATATTTAAATTATTTAAAGGTTCACATATTGCGACTATTAGCTTTATGTACTTTGTGATTTCAATGGTAATGTGTTTGTTGGCTTATTTGGTAGGTAGGTTTGGACCTATTCACATAGCTTGGGGCGCACCGACAGCATTTGCTATGATATTTGGGATGTTACTTTACTGGAAGCGTTCTATTCAAGTGCCCTTGCAAAAGGCTATAGATAGTTTAAATGAAATAGGAAGTGGCAATTTATCACAGCAAGAGTTAAGCGACGTGGTGAAAAGGGAAGATGAAATAGGGCAATTGTATCGTTCACGAAACTTAATGATTCAGCGTTTAAATCAAGTAGTGAGCTCAATGAAAGACGCGGCCAAAGGTCTTGAGTCTTCCAGCTTTAAATTACAAGATTTTTCAACCGCTATAGCTTCAGGATCTTCTCAACAGGCAAGTTCGGTGGAAGAGGTGTCAGCCTCAATGGAAGAAATGGTTGCCAATATTGAGCAAAATGCGACTAATGCACAAAATACAGAAACCATTGCTGGACAAGTGTTCAATAGTATTGAAGAATCAGTTTCTTCCTCTGTGATTACATTTGAGCAAGTAAAGGAGATTTTTGAGAAAGTAAAGATAATCGAAGAAATTGCTGCTAAAACCAATATGTTGGCGTTGAATGCTGCTGTAGAAGCGGCAAGAGCTGGAGAACATGGAAAAGGTTTCTCTGTTGTAGCAGATGAAGTTCGAAGGTTAGCAGAACATAGCAAAAATGCTGCATCAGAAATTATTGATCTAGCTAGTTCTGGCTTGGAAAATGCAACGCATTCCAACCAAACATTGACCGAGGTTATACCTGAGTTAGACAGAACAAGTATGTTAGTGAAAGATATTGCACGTGCTAGCATTGAGCAAAATTCAGGTGCAAGACAAATTAACTCAGCTGTTCAACAACTCAACCAAATTGCACAGCAAAACATACAGCAGTCCGAACAAATATCAAGTGCAGCTGCGTTCTTAAGTCAGGAGGCTCGAAAATTAGATAACCTAGTAAATTACTTTAAGTAAGGTTGTTTCTATTTTAATCAATAAAACTCAGCTTTTAATCGAGTATTGGAAGATTTAATTCTGGTTTTTGTTATATTTACTAGAACATAGGTTTCTTTAATAGGGAACTTAGATCTCGGTATATGACGGAAAACTCCTTGGATAAGTCAAATTATATTTCATTAACTCAGGAAGATTTTGAGTTGCTAGGTACTTTTATTCAGTCCAATTTTGGGATAAAAATGCCTCCTCATAAGAAGATGTTTTTGGAATCAAGGCTGCAGAAGAGGTTAAATATTTTGGGTATTAATCAATTTAGAGATTACATCCAATTAGTACTGAAAGATAAGAATGAAGCCGAACTGATTAACATGGTCGATGCAGTTTCGACTAATAAAACCAGTTTTTTTAGAGAAGATCATCATTTCGACCAGTTAGTTGAAGAAGTATTGCCTGCATGTTTGAAAGATTTGCAAGGTCCACTTAAAATCTGGAGTGCGGCTGCCTCTAGTGGTGAAGAACCTTATACAATAGCCATGGTGTTGGAAGAGTATAAGTCGAAAAATAATCTGATTTTTGACTATAGTATTTTTGGTACAGATATATCTGCTCGGAAACTTAAAGTGGCAATTAATGCTATTTATTCCGAATCGATAGCTGAAGAAATTCCAATCGAATTGCGACGTAAGTATTTATTGCGTAGTAAATCTAAGGATAATAGAACAGTAAGAGTATCAAGGAAATTGAGGGATAAAATGAATTTTAAAAGGTTCAATTTAATGGACTCTGTATATGATATTCACGAACAATTTGATTTAGTGTTTTGTAGAAACGTTTTGATTTATTTTGAACGTGATATTCAAGAGAAGGTTATTAGAAAAATTTGTGATAAATTGAAGCCAGGAGGATATTTCTTCTTGGGACATTCTGAGTCAATAATTGCTATGGATGTTCCATTAAAACTAATTGGTACAAATTTGTACACTCGAATCTGAAAGTAAACGATATAATTGTAAGCAATTATGGAAGATAAGAAACTAAAACATGCATCTGATCAAGATTTGCTCAATGAAATAGAAGCAAGGTTTGAGCAAAAAAGGTCCCTTATAGTTGAACAGAACCGTGTGATGTCTCAGCTTAATGCACTGAATGAGAAACTTTCGGATTCGGAAATGGTAAAAAGCCGATTTTTATCCAATATTAGAAATGAAATTAATAATCCGTTAGCATCGATTATAGGTCTTTCTAATCGGATTTTTATGGCCAATAACCTAGATGAAACCAACAGAAAGTCGGCCAAACTAATATTAGAAGAAGCACAAAATTTAAGTTTCCAACTTTCCAATATTTTTTGTGCTGCTGAAATTGAAGCTGGAGAAGTGGAACTGGAGTTCATAAACCTAAACGTTAACAATATGGTTAGCGAAGTGGTTGAGGAGTTTAGTTTGTTATCTGGTAAGAATAAGGTTAAAGTAAATGTGAGCAACAATGGGTTGGATAAGTTAGTGACTGATGCAGAGAAATTGAGAATAGTGGTTGCTAATTTAGTTTCAAATGCCATTAAATTTAGTCCAACAGGAAGTGAAGTGGACTTTCAATTATATTCTGAGGATAACCTTGCCATACTGGAGTTGATCGACAATGGCTTAGGAATTAGCGATGAAAAGCAAAATGTGATTTTTGACCGTTTCACTCAAATCAATGAAGGGACTACTAAGCGGTTTATGGGGCAAGGTTTGGGCTTGTCATTGGTAAAAGCCATTCTCGATATTATGGGAGGAAAAGTAGAACTGACAAGTAATTTGGGTAAAGGATCTACTTTTAAAGTGTCCATACCCATTGCCGAAAACACAGTTCGTAATTCAACAGTTTCTTCATCTGGTAATGACTTTTTGTTCGACGAGGATGATGTAGAAGAGTTTTAACAAGTAGAATAGTTGTCTGAAACAGGTGAAAATATAATTAACTCGAGCGGTTCGAATTTAGAAAGGCAGGAATATTTCTTATATCCCTCGAATGTTTATGCTTCCCAGCAGGAAACAGAGGTTACTACTATACTAGGGTCTTGTATTTCGGTTTGTTTGTATGATGAGAAAAATAAAATAGGAGGCATAAATCACTACATGTTACCATTTTGGAATGGAGTAGGATTAGCAAGTCCAAAATATGGTAACGTTGCAATGAAGCATTTGCTCAATAAAATGTTAGATTTGGGTGCTGAAGAGGAACATGTGGTAGCCAAAGTTTTTGGAGGTGCCAACGTGATCGAAATAGATAATTATATTGGGCTTCGTAACTACATTTTGGCTGCATCTCGATTGAAGCGAATGAAAATAAAAATTATAGCGGAAAGTGTAGGGGGAGAAAGAGGTAGGAAACTCTTATTTAATACTAAGACTGGTGTAGTGAGAATGAAATTAGTAAAGAAAAGTATTAATTAGTAGGGCATGAGCAATACGAAGGGAATAAAAGTTCTGATCGTTGATGATTCAGCTTTAGTACGTCAGGTTTTGAAATCTATTCTTAGCCAATGCGATGCTATTGGTGAAATCGAAGTTGCGTCTAACCCCTATATAGCGGTAAATAAGATTAAAAAGTCTAAGCCCGACGTAATAACACTTGATATTGAAATGCCCAAAATGGATGGACTCACTTTCCTAAAGAAATTGATGAGTCAACATCCAATCCCAGTAATTGTAATTTCCACTTTGACCACCAAAAATAGTAAAACAGCATTGAGTGCGCTATCGTTAGGTGCAATGGCTGCTTTTGGGAAACCAAAACTTATTTCAGAAGAAGAACTTTCAGAACAGGTGCAGTTACTTTGTGAAACTATTGTTTCGGTTGCTGGTAAATCAGCTCCACTAATTAATGAAACGAAAAAAGTAAAAGCCACAAAAGTTGTAAAGGAAGAAGGTGAGAAAGGGAAGTCGTTGAATATCGTGCCTACACCTAAATATGAAGTGGGTGAGATATTGACTTTTAATCCTAGAAAAATTGAGAATTGGGGTAATAAAGAGCCCCTGATAGCCATTGGAGCATCAACAGGTGGTACACAAGCAGTTCGGAAGATTTTGGACGAATTAAGTGTGGATTCACCAGGGATTTTGATTGTACAACATATGCCAAAAGAATTTACAGCTCAATTTGCTAAAAGGCTTAACGATACTTCGAAACTAGAAGTGAAAGAAGCCCAAGATGGTGACATTGTAACAAAAGGGAGAGTTTTGGTAGCTCCAGGCGACTATCATATGTTGCTGGAAGAAAGAGCTGGAAAATATACTGTTAGAATTATTGAAGGGGTACGTATAAATCGCCATAAACCTTCCGTGGATGTTCTTTTTAGATCTGTTGCAAATGTCGCAGGTTCTAATGCCATGGGGATTATTCTTACTGGAATGGGCAATGATGGTGCACAAGGATTGTCAGAAATGAATCAGGTAGGAGCTTATACAATTGCGCAATCCAAAGAAGATTGTGTTGTATATGGAATGCCAAAAGTTGCCGTAGAATTGAACAATAATCATAAGGTTTTGAGACTAAATCAAATTGTTGATTGTATTGAGAAGAATGTGGGAAATTGAAGAGACGGATTTTGAGTAATGATTGTAGTATTTTATGAAATAAAAGTAATTTTTGAATTAGTTATAAAAGTGCTATTTTAGTGTAGTAATTAGTGAGGTCGCAGTGTTTGTGAGTAAAACGGAAAATATTGTAGTGGAAGAGGAAAAAAACAAGATTTTGGGTCAATATAGTATCTTGTTGTTCAGCGAGTCTGAAGAACAAGCTATTGATTTATCGAAAAATCTTGAAGGTATATCGAAATCTTTCATTCATTCTAGTAGTTCTATCGAACGGGTAGAGTTCACTCTCGACGGTGATAGTATGATTCTTGTTGAGAGAAATAGGGAAGATATTACAGAGTCCTTTTTATTATCACTTGGTAAATTGGAGTGTCCAGTGTTCTTACTTACCGATCATTTTTCTGAAGATTATCTGTTGAATTATTCAGATGGTTCATCCGGAATTGTTCAGGTATTACAAACTCCGCTAGGTATTTCACAAATTATAAATGCCCTTAATGCAGAAGCGATTCGAATATTTAAATCGAATGAACGCTTGGAATGGATGGAGCAGGAAATAGAATCTCTTCGAGGTACCAATCAACATTTAATGACTGCTACTTTTAGAGAAAGAGATCTTAGAAAACAACTGCAGGAATTGCTTGATGAGTTAGAACGAGTTAAGCAAAAAGTCGAAAGACAAAATCTGGAAATTACAGATAGTATTAATTATGCTAAACGTATTCAGAAAGCCATAGTGGCAACCAACGAGCAGTTGCAATTAGAAGTTTCGGACAGTTTTATATTCTTTAAACCAAGGGATATTGTCAGTGGCGATTTTCCATGGATGTATGCAAATGAGCATTTTATTTATGTAGCCGCGGTGGATTGTACAGGTCATGGGGTTCCTGGAGCATTGTTATCCATGATTGGAAGTTTATTACTTACTGATATTTGTAATAACGATGATGACTTGCCACCTAAGGACGTATTAGTTAAATTGAACGACATTCTTTCTCGTATCTTCAGTAATACAGAAGAAAACGGGATTCTAGGTGGAATGGATTTGGCTTTGATTAGAATTGAAAAGAAAACCAATAAAACAGTATTTTCTGGGGCATTTAGGCCGTTGTATTGGATCAATCAACAAGGTGAGGTCGCTCAAATAAAAGGAACAAGGAGATCTATTGGAAGCTATTATTATAATAGTGAAAAGAAATTTGAAGATGTAGAGATTGATACTCAGAAAGGAGATTTTCTGGGGTTTTTCTCGGATGGAGTACCAGATCAACTCTCTGAAGAAGATAAAAAGTTTGGCAGAAAAAAAGTTGAAAGTTTGCTTGAACAAAATAAAAATGAAGATTGTTGGACTATTGGTGACGAATTGAATAAAGAAATGAATTCGTGGATGGGAGATGTGTCGCAATTGGATGATATGCTGTTCATAGGATTAAAAATATAAAGAATTATAGAAATTATGGGAAATAAAGTGCTAGTAGTAGACGATCAAGGATTTATGAGAAAAATGCTTGGCGCTATGCTTGGGAAGCATGGATATGAAGTGGTCGGTGAAACCGATAATGGCACGGAGGCTTTAGAACTGTGTAAGACTTTATCTCCCGATATAATTACTTTGGACAATATTCTACCAGATATGATTGGCTTAGACTTGGTGCAAGATTTAAGAGAAAATATGGAAAAGCTGCCAAGAATTATAATGATAAGTGCCGTAAGTAAGCAAGAAGTTATTGATGAGGGAGTTGGTTTAGGAGTTTCGAAATACTTAATTAAACCGTTTACAGAAGATCAGCTGGTGGAAGCCTTGAACAGTTGATACAAATCTAATTATTTTGCTCGGTACAATTACTCGAAATACCGATATCAAGTCAGAGACTAAACTTCTGATCCTTGCAAAAAGAATTAAAACACGCTTTGCACTTAAAGGCGTGTTTTTTTTGGCTTTTGTGGTTGGGTATTTCTTATCAATATCGGTTGATGCTCAGCAATTTGGTTTCCGAACTATTGGTACCAAAGACGGTCTTCCTAGATCTCAGGTTAACGCAATTTATCAGGACTCATTAGGATATCTTTGGTTTGGTACTAAAGGAGGTTTAGTTCGCTACAACGGAGATGCCATTCAGTTCAATGAGATTAGAGATAGTTTGCCAAGCAGCGAAATTTGGTGCATCCATCAACATGATGCCAATTATTTGTTAGTAGGAACAAAACAAGGTTTAACGCGGGTGAGCAACAGCGGAATAGTTACCAACTTTTCCTATTTTAATTGGGGAGTCAAAAGTATTCAATACATCAAGCAAAAGGATATTGTTCTTGTAGGATCCAATAAAGGACTTTATACATATTCTAATGATGGAATAAAATTGCTGGGTACTGAATCTATTCTTGATACGGCTATAATTACCGCAATTTGTGACTTACCAGACGGTTCTATTTTGGTAGGAACAAAGAAAGAAGGAATTTATAAACTGCAAGAAGATGAGTTCGGGAAACTGAAAGTGGAACGAATCTGGGAGCAGCTTAAGACCATTAGAGATATTAAAACTACGCAACAAGGGGATGTTTGGATTACTGATTTGATTTTAGGAGTTTATATGTCACGTAAGGGTGTTTTAACCTCACTGGAGGACAAAGTTGGTGAGAGGGTAAATTATATAAACCGAATCCATATCGGGGAAAAAACAGGTAAAGTGTATTTCGGATCCTGGGGTAAAGGAGTTGGGATCTATGATGGAGATAAACTTACCTACTTGGATAAAATTAATGGACTTGGAGATGATGTGGTATTTTCAGTTTTAGAAGATAACGAAGGGAATCCATGGTTTGGAACTTTGTCTTCTGGAGTGAAAATGTGGTATGGTTCTCAGTTTAAGAGAATAAGCTCCATGTCTGGACTTCCCGACAATAATGTTAGAGGTTCCGTAAAGGATCAGAATGGCAATCAAATCATAACTACTTTGCAAGGAGTACTTGTTAGAAAGCCAGATGGCGATATACTTTTTAACAAAACGACTGGTTATAAGTTTGAACGTGCTGGCGGAATCGTGCGTTTTAGAGATAAAATAGCTATTGCCTATTATGATGGTGCCGTTGGTATTTTAGATCCTTCCGATTACTCATTACAAGTGTATGAGCCAGACTTCAAAACCAATGAAATTATGTCTGTTTATTATGATAAAGAGGCAGACAGACTTTTGGCAGGATC
>JAHDFW010000108.1 GCA_020627945.1 Cytophagales bacterium | reverse complement strand
AATAAACTTAATAACTATGAACTTACAACTAACAACCGAACAAGTAAACCAAGTCCTAAATGCATTGGCACAACAACCGTACATTCAGGTACATGAACTTATTGCAACGATCCAACGACAAGGAAGTGCTCAACTGCAAGAGCAAAACGGAAATGGGCAAGAATTGGAGGTAAAACCCCAACAGCAAAATGGTAATGGCAAAGCAAAGAAAACCGAAAAAGTGTGAAGCTAGTTTAACTATTCAGAAACGTAGTAAATGAAGAGCGTAAATTGAATACCTCTGCGCCTCCTCGGTTAAATAGAATACGGACAAATTAATATAAGAACTTGAGCGAAGAATCAAACATACGAACCTGGCATCCGACCTTCGATTTCGAAGCACTTATGCGTGAGGCACGAAAGCACATCACGGAACTTGCTGGTGGACTTTGGAGTGATCATAATTCCTCTGATCCAGGTATTACACAACTCGAAGTATTAGCGTTTTGTATTGCAGATTTAAGTTATCGAACATCGTTCGACGTCAAACATATCATTGCGGGATACAAAGGAGATAAACAACTTCCAATTGATCTTCCTCTTGCGGATGTTGCTCTTCCCAATCACCCAGTTACGATCACAGATCTTAGGAAGGTTTTGATCGACATGGCGCATCCTACAAAAAATAACGAGCTGCTCCTTAGAAATGCCTTCCCTATTATTTCGGAAGGAAATGAAGTCCCATTCTATGCGGTTTCCAAAAGTGGCATCGATACGTTCTTATCGTTTAGTACACATTACGAAGCACTTTATTCTAATTCAGAAGTTGAAGACAGTCCTTCTTATGGTGTTGAACCAGGCTCTTATATTGGTAAAAGTACGTCTGGAACTACCGAACAGTCTTTAAAATCCAAATCAGTTGGGGTTACGAACACTGAAAGCAGTCCCTCCAATGCATCCACTCAAGTTACATCTGCTAGTTCGGTAAGCAGCTACGGAGAATATCAACCTATTGAAGGTGGTACTATTAAAAGTCAAGAATACAAATTCCTAGACCAGATCATCATAAATGGCCTGTACAACATACAGCTGGAGTTTGAAGATCAAAGCGATGAAACGGAAGTTCACTTAAAAGACTTAAATCAAAATTACTTCGAACAAATCATCTCTATTGATGGTCAGGATTATGAAATCAGTATCCTCTTCCCATATTGGGATGAAATCAATTGGGCTTTGCGCAATGCCAATCCTACTTCGGTAAGTATCGAATACGTTAAACGCGAAGATCGTAACGATGAAGAATATTTTCTTGCTGTAGATAAACTTAACTACGACGATTATTTCTACGACTATTATGCCGAAGTGATTTACGGAACGTTTAAGCTAAATGCGTTTATAAAGGTTAAGACCTATACCAAGGATGAACTTCTAATTAATGGTAAAACACTCCCCTTCACTATTAATTTCCTAGATTGGAATGAAATCAGCAACGGAATAAAACGTAATTACTCTGACCTTTATCCTACTAACAGAAAGGATGCCATTATTGAAATAGAAGATGTTAGTTTGCCTAACGAAGTATTTACTTATGATATCCGAACGAAATTCAATTACATCAAAACTGATACTAATGGAGATGTAGTTCTAGATAAATATGGTGTTCCAAAGGAAAAATTTCCTAACGTATTGGCTAGAGTCGAATTCGGTGAAGACGTACACATATTAGACTCTGAAAGACAGACCATCATTAACGCTCTAGAATCTAAGTTTACTACTCTTTTTGATCGTCAAAAACGCCTTGAAACAGAGATTTACAATCTACTTAAAACACCGACTTCTAAAGTCTACACAGATTACTTAGATAAAATTCGAACCGTATTCGAATTAGTTTATGGTAACAACAATAGTGTTTGGACTTATGTAAATAAGTATCGTAACCTTTGCGAAGACTATTTTAAATTTTCAGCTTCTCGAGTTCAAGAAATAGCGCTTTTCGGGAAATTAATTATAGAACCTGATTACAATCAAAATGAACTCTTAGCAGAAATTTACTTTCAAATAGATCAGTTTCTGAGTCCTTTGATCCGATTCAAAAACCTTGGTAACATGGTAGAAAAAGGATATTCGTTTGAAGAAATTTACAAAGGACCTAAGTTGAATCACGGCTTTATTGAAAATAAGGACCTGGATAATCTAAAACGAAGAAGCGTGGTGTACACCTCTGATCTAATCAGAATAATAATGGATGTCCCAGGCGTGATTGCAATACAGGATTTCAATATTTCCAGTTACATCGATAACCGACTGATGGGAAGAAATGTAATTGATTGCCTTAGTCTCACCAATAGTGACATATACAAACCTCGCTTTAGTTTTGATAAAACACAATTTGAAGTCTGTACTAACGAGTTAAGATTAGAACAAACTACCACCGTAATTAGAGATTGGTACAAGGAAAAACTTAAAAATGCTAAAATAATTCAACTCTCTGATCTTAGTCAAGATGTGCACAATTTGCCATTAGGCCAAGATATGGAAATAGAAGCATACTATTCCATTCAACATGATTTCCCAGAAATATATGGAATTGGACAATATGGGCTTCCAAAAGATGCTGCAGAAGATCGTAAAGGTTGGGCCAAGCAGCTCAAAGGTTTTCTTCTCCCTATCGAACAACTTTTAGCTAACTACCTAAAACAAGTTGCTCATCTACCAGAACTATTTTCTTATAACAGGGATGTTGATACAACCTACCCAACTCAGCCATTATACAATGTACCTGATGTGCAACCACTCTTTACAGGAATAGCACAAAACCCAACAGCTTGGGATCAGTTTAAACAAGATTTGGACAACGTATATCAAAAGGAAGTGAGAGCGGGTGAAAGCGAGGAAGATTTTCGAAGCAGAAGAAATCGTTTTTTGAGTCAACTTATCGCTCGTTTTGGAGAAACTTTTGAGTCGTATGCCATACAAATGTTTGACCAGCATAAGGCGCTGCTCAATGACCCTATAAACGGTATTACTCAATATCAAGCCGAACGTGGAAAGACGCTTGATAAACTAATAGAAGATAAAATACTTTTTGGTGAAGATTATCAACAAGTTTCTGGAGAACGTTATCAATCGTTTAACACCACTCTTCCTACACAGTTTCGTCATCATGGTTCTTCTCAATTAAGCAATATCGGTTCCTATAAAAGACGACTTTGCAGACTTCTTGGGATAAGAATCATTGAAAATGAAGAACTCTTTGGTTCAGGGTTAGACGACAATAATCAAATTTACGACCGGGAAGGAATGCATATTGTTGAGCATGTTCTTTTACGGCCAAGAACTACCTCGTCTAATCTATTGGAGATTCTAAATCGTCCCAATCCAGAAGGAGGCTCATTCGTTTACGATTCGGATAAAGATCCTTACTCTTTCCAAATCACAATTGTACTTCCTATTGAAGCAGATAGATTCAAGAATCTTGATTTCAGAAAATTCACCGAGCGCCTCATTAGAATGGAAACTCCGGCACATATTGTGGTGAATTTTCGTTGGATGAGTTCGGAATGCGGAAGGAAATTTGAGGAAGTTTATTTGAAATGGAAAAAAGGCTTGTACCTGCTCCGTCCTTATCATTTTCAAGGATTGGATAAGAACAATGCTTTTGATGCTACAGGATTGGTAGAAACTTATAATCCATCTATTAAACACCCCATTCAGGCGATCTCTCTAAAAGACACCAAGTATTCTCAGCAAATCTTCACGCTTGATGTTTCGGTTACTTATGATATTCTAAAACTTTCGCATAAACTAATTGAAGTGCTGAATACGCCTTGTACCTTGAGTATGAAGGTATATGACCAAAACCATCAATTGTTCAGTTTACAACAAAACATAGTAAAATTTGAGCAGTACACTACAGACGTATTCCATGTTCGTGTAAGTGAAACTGGTGGAGACTTCAGAATTCAAAAATATTCGGCTACTTCTAATTCGTGGCTTACCAAAAAGGTAGTGAACAACTTAGATGAGCTTTATTTTGATCTTACCACCATTTGGGATGATCCAAACATTGGGGTTACCGAAAAATATGGCGGAACTGGCTTCTATAACCTTTTATATAAAGCCAATGATGGCAGAACTGTGTCACAAATCATTGTGGTTACAAAAGCAGTCATTCCACCAAAAATATACATTGGAACCAAGGAGATCATGCTTGGGTTCGATACTGAAAAAGATGGCACATTCCTTTTAGAAAATGGAGCTTGGAACAACCACATCCTTCAGTTCTATCCATATGGTAAAGAAGGCTTAAATCAATCCATAACCATTTCTTCTAGCAGCAAGGGACTCGCTCCAACTCCTATTGCACCGGTGCGAGGTTCAGATAATATTGGAATCGAGACCATTTACAATCAATATGGTATAGGAGATTACAGAATAGAGTTTGAAAATGACGGATTAAAAACATTTGCCAACATTTCTCTATCCTGGAATCTTAGTATGCTTTTCTATGGAGATGAAAACCAAATCCTACCTGAAGGAGACCTGATAACGATCTCAAATACCATAACTATTCTTAGAGTTGCGTTCAATCCTCCATTTGGTAATTTCGCAATCTATTCGTTGGATGAAAAATCAATAATCGAGGAACCTAATGGTTTTACTGAGATACAAAACAACTTCATTTATAAGGATTCAAAAATTGAGCAATGGTTTGTAGATCGACCTTCTGATAATATTTTCCGAAAAGGTGGACGTTATAAATTCGAATATACGATAGATGGTCAAACTATATCACAAGAGGTATATTTCGAACCAATGCCAGTTATCGAAGAACCTGAAAGAACCACCATCAAAATAATTGACCACCTAAGTGAAACCGTAATTATTCCTGAGGAGAATCGCTATCGCTTAGTTTTCGACTATCGCAATGCTAAACCTAATTTTGAAATTCAGTTTAGACCTAGTCAAGGTGAATTAGAAATAATGGACGAAGATGGAAACTCTCAAGTTCACCCGATTGATTCGTCAAGTTTTATATTAAAATCAGAAGAGTTTAGAAGTAGTATTTATCAGTGTATCTATCATCCTCACAGTGGAGAGGTATCCCATTTCGAACTGGATATTATAAATATCAATCCAACCTTCGAATTAAAAGGATTTGAACCTGTGGACATAGGCTATTATGCTACAGGCATTCCTCTGTATCCTGATGCAAGAACATATATTTGGAGGCTCAACGGCCAGTATGTTTCAAGAGCTAAAAACCCTAGTTTAGAATTAAATTTCAAAGAAAACGAGTCCATCGAAATAGAGCTTACCATGCACTACGAGGATTATGAGGCTTCGTATCGAATGAAAGTGACCATGGAAATGATTGAAAAGTTAATGAATGCAGGATGATAACTTACATATCGAATCTATGGAGGTCAACCTGCATGCCAATGACCAACATTTGGTAATGAGCTATGCTCAAGATCTCCCTGTGTTACTTAAAGATAAGGTATTGCCCGAATTAGATTTATTTCTAAAACAACAACGACTGTATTCCGAAGATTTAAAAATTGATCAACTAGAATTAGATGTGCCTATTCAGGACTTAGGTCAACTAGAGTTAAATGACTTTTTTGCTCGGGAATTAGCTTCGAAAATTGCCGTTCAAATTTCTTCTACATTAGAAACCCAGAGCAATGAGAACCAAATATCCCCACAGTCCAATCTAGATAAAATTGGTAATACCGAAATTGATCAAGGCCTAATAAAAGCACTGGTGGAGGAAGCCATTGCTCAACCAAGCATTAATCATATCCACACCTGGACAAGTTTCTTAAAGCACGGTTATCTTACGGGTAATTTAACATCAAACAACTCATTAGTAGAACTTGAAAAGATTGTTTTTAAAGAATGTGAAAATGCAGTGGTGTTTGAAGAGTTAATGAAGTTTATCTTCAAAAACACTAATGCATTTCTTCGTTTTCTAAGGTTGGCAAAACTTCCAGAATGGAGGATTTTGTTTGAACAGCACCAAAACTCAAATCGAGTTCAAAAGACCTTTTTCAATTATAACGAACTAGTCGTTTTCAAGAGTAAGTTGAGTTCGCTAAAAAAAGACTTGACTCACAATGAACTGCATAAAGAACTAGAGAATTTCCTTCAACAAAAAGATAGTAAGATATTATGGATGCTTCAGTTTAAAAGCCTTAAAGAAGTACTTAAGCAAACCAATGTAAAAAAAGAATTAACTCAATTCCTTACTACTAACGAGGATTATGTCACGTTGGATTTGTTGGAACAAATGGAACAAAGCACAGGTTCTAATATGGCGCTTAAAACGCAATTGATTCAATTGTTTGAAGCTTTATCCCCTATTATTTCCGCAACAAAACTACCCTCATTACGAAAGTGGTTAGACAATGTGGAAAATTACCTTGAAACTTTTAAAATAACCCCTGATCAGATTAAGCAAGCCGTAAAAAATAACACTCTAAAAGCTAAGGAGAAGGCTAAACCTTCATTCAAAGAGAAAAAACAAGAACCCTTGCAAATTCATGACGAAATCGAATTGTCTAATGCTGGAATTGTATTACTAAATCCATTTTTACCCACTTTGTTTAAGAACATAGGTTTATTGGACGAAAAAGGAAAATGGAAGTCGGTACTAGATCAGGAAAAAGGCGCATATCTTATGAATTACGTAGCCTCTCAGCAATGGGAAGCCGAAGAACCTGATCTGTTCCTGAATAAAATTATAGTCGGTTTAGAACCAGACTACCCTATTTCAACTTGGTTGGAAGTTGTGGAGCTCTGGAATGATTTTGAACAAAATGAAATCGATCAGCAACTCACCGATTTATTAGAAGCAATTCGTACCAATTGGAAACCTATGAAAAATTGTACTTGGAATGGACTACAAGCAGACTTCTTAACAAGAACAGGAACCATTAATCAAATTGGTAGTACACTTTACAATCTTAAAATTACACCATCAGGTTTCGACGTCTTACTTCCGTTTAAAAACTGGGGGATTTCAGTTCTAAAGTACTCTTGGATGGATGTGATTGTTGAAGTTGAGTGGAAGTGATCCAACGATGTACAGTAAGAAAACATACCGTCCTAATCCTAACATCACCACTAAAGGAAAATCAATTGTAGATGTGGTTAATGATCGTGAAAACAATAATAACAAAGTTAGAATGTCAGCATCTGCCTATAAGCATCTAGAAATGGGATTGAATGCAACCTTAGGAAGTAATCATGGGTTTTCGTTGAACGGAGCAATATTGACCTATAACGCTCCAGAAAACAACCAGTATAACGACACTCAGCAAGCAATAATTGATCGTCTGGTATATTTGATAGGTAATGAACAAGGTGTAAATATTAATGTTGCCGAAGTTTCAAGAGATCAAGAACTTCCACTTTCTAACGGAAATACATTTACGCTCAACGAAGCTCGTCTCAACGGTGTGACACTTACCGATACAGATCCTGAAACACACGTGGTATCAGGAACAATTAAAATTTTCTTAGCTGACAACATCTTACTTGATGGTGAAACGCAGCAACCAGATTATATGAAGGGTGTAAATGCATTACACGAACTTGCAGGACACGCCTATCTTAGACTCTCGAATACAGGTCTCACCGCACAAGGTAATGCACCTCACAATAGAACAACCGAAAGCTTCGTAACTCGACTAATGCAAATCTATAAGATTGGTGTTATTCGGGACAAAGCACATGCTAATCACTACAACAAGAATTTTCTAAAACCATTAAATAAAAAGCGAGCAAAGCAAAACTTACCTCCTATCCCGTTAGCAGAACCAGGCGACCCACAAACGCTTGTAGGAAAAAAAGCTTCACGACATTTAGAGTGATAATCTACTATGAGTTACGAATTTCAAACCGATACCGATTTTGATAGCAACTTTACCATTCCTGGTGGTAAAGGGGAGAATGTTTATACGGCAACAAAAGGGACGAAAAACACCATGACTAAATCCAATCATGATGGTGAAGATGATCATGAAGACCCTCCTAAAGTCTCATTAACTGGAGCCAACTATCCATTTCCAATAAGGTTTACGGCAAAAAGATCATATGGCAAAAATGACCCTAATAATCATGCTGCTACGGATTATCTTTTTTATCAATTCAATCCTAAAAGTGAATGGTCAAACAAAGATTTACAGGAATCAATTAATGCCGATAATAATGCTAAATATAATAGTGAAAACGGAAATCGTTTTTGGCAAACACCATTTTCAGCTAAAGATGTAAATACGCAATTCACTATTTCTGAAACTTGTGCTGGATACTTATATCGCCTTCTTGGCTCTAGATATGAAGAAGCCTCTACTAATCACAGGGATCTAATGGTACAGATTCTTCACGAGTATAAGAATGATAATGTCCACTTTAATGAATATGAAAACCTCAATAGATTTTTAATCAAGGTAGATCAAATCACCAAAAACCTAACACTGGAGCACCTAATGGCAAGGTTTAATAAAATGGAATCTGGCCAATTCGAAGAAATAATTAATAAAGAAGAAGTCATTGGTAATTACCAGTCTGAACTAGATGAATTAAGAGGTAAAATTGTTTGGGGGAACAACCAAAATGATTCGAAAGAAGATAATAATTCCGAACCTAATTCACCACCTGATCAAGAATATGATGAATATTTGGAGGGTACTATTTCTAAGGACGAACGAATATATGATATTGAAAATGGTTATTTATCCCAAGCACAATCCGAGCATGAAAATCTTAAAAAAAATCAATACTATGAAAAAATCATATCAACTGTAGTCGATCAAGAGCTTGACCAACTAGAAACGAAAGAGCTTTCATCTTTGGAATATTTTAAACTTAAAATGTACCTATCTGGCGCCTTAAGACGAAGGGTAATGGTAAAGTACTTAAACCAATCCTATGAAGCACTTAGTGCAGCAAACTATAATCAAATTCTCGACAATGCACTAACCAATGTGAAAAAAAGTAAAGGAGGTAAGACGATGGAAGATCTCTTATCTTATTATCAGCAAATTCATAAAGTCTTTAAACTTGAAGCTAATAACCAAAGCGAGAATTCCATTCTGAAACAGTGGAAATCCTATCAGGAAAAGAAGTTTGTAATTAACTCCGAATGGTCTAAGAATCGAAAACGATATGGGACTATGATGGAAATTTCGGGTAAGCTATTTTTAAAGATAATAACAAGCAAGAAAAATATAGACTACACATTTGTTGTTAATTACCTAGAGGAGAATAGTTACTTTCATCGAGTTGCTCATAATCAGGAGAGCGATATGGAAGACTTTGGGATAAGTAACCCGGATGGTATTATAAACGTTAGTATAGAATCCAAATGGCTGGAAGACCATGTACAAAAAATCAAACCCATTCTAAATTTACAATCCAAGGTTCAACCAATAACTCAAGAAAGACTTTTTCCTATTAAAGCCATTGTTATTCCTGATAAACTTTCTGCTTCCGAAGCAAAAAGTACTCCTGTACCATTACAATTATACTTACGCAAACAAGGAGATACCAAATGGGGGTTATATGATTACACAAATCCTTTAAGTCCAACTTCAATAATCGAGGATCAAGGAAGCACCAGAAAAACCGTACGCTTTCTGTTTAACAAATTTAGCAAAGACGTAAATATTTATCCGAAAGGAAAACTAGTAATACAGCAATTTGACAGATCTGTGTTCGGAGATAAGTGGACGAACCAAGTTTTCGGAAAAGAAGAGTATTTATCATATGAGTATGATGGAAAAACTGATAGCGAAGGGTGGATTGAATGGTTGAGAACCGTAAGCAGTACATTAACAAATGTTGGTATGGCACTGCGATTTGTTCCCATCCCGTTGGTTCAAGGGCTTTCGGGAGCCCTAATTGTAACTGGCCAATTAACAGGTGCAGCAGCTGGTGGAATGGACATTTCAAAAAGAGTAAATAATGGTACATTCCAATGGGATTTTGAAACCGCACAAAATGTGGTAGAAATTGTAGGTGGTGCATCACCATTAGGCTCAAAACTTAAGGACGGGTCTTATGCAAAAATTGCCTTTAATGTGATTGACCAAACAAACAACTATGCAGGATTTACTATGCTTCCTGCTGAAGTAATAAAAGAGTTGCAAAGAATTGACGACGATGAAACCATAACGGATAAATCTGCTGCTAAATCAACCTATATTTGGAGTAAAGCTAAGGAAACAGGAACTATGTTCATTGCTGACAAGGCAGGATTGGCAGTTCAGAAAAAAGTACAGACCAAGCAGGCTCATAAAGAAAAATATGGTAACGCCACCAATGCTGGTCCAAATGGTGCGAAACTATTTAGCCCAGAGGTTCAAAAAGCAAAACTAAATGAAGGATTAGCAAAAATTGATAAAGGTGTACTGGTGGTAGATGAAAAATTTGACTCTAAAAACCCGGCACATAACAATGTCATAAAAGAAGAACATGGACACCTCTTTGTACATGCCGTTAAAATAGTAGATCCCCCTACTTATTCGGAAGCCATCACCGTTGTTACGCAATCTAAAGAATTTGATAAGTTTTATGAAGAATCATTGACCAATGGATATTATAAAGTAGCCCAAGAACAAGTTGGAAATTCAGAAACAGCGATAAAACAATATTTGGCGGAAGAACTTTTGGGTAAAAAAATAGGCGCTAACAATTTAAGTTTTACTCCAAATGACAACCTTGATACGAAAACCAGCTTTTTATCCAAGTTTAATCAACGAATGGATGATATGGTTAGCTACTTTGTAAATGGTAAAAACTCCCAAGATGCTGCCGTTGAGCGAGTTAAGCAACTTATTGAGAAAGGCCATCGTCAAACCACTGGCATGGAGCACATAACCCTACCTAATGGACCACAAACATTGAAAGATTTATTTGAGGCGACTAAAAAAGTAGACCATGTACAAGTGGGTAATAAAGTGTATAACAATGTACAGACGGGTAGGCCAATTAATGCAGTGTTTTATCACTTAGACAAAAATAACAAACTCGAGAATTTAATTAAAACGTTAGATCCTAATCAAGAAAAATTATACAACAAATGGGTAGCTGAGATGCACGAAAATACATCAGAAATAATTATGCGTTACCCTAAAAACATTAACGGAGGAAAAGTTTACACGTTTACACGAGTTTCCCGCGAATCAAACTTATGGTATATCAGCATAAATGGTAAAAGAATAAATCGAGAAAATGGAAACAACGAAATGTTTTATGATCGCGCGCTAAAAAAGGAGTTCGCTTACTTCATTACACTTCATAATAAGGAATTAGAGTTTCACAAGTATCAAACTCAAAGCGCTGAACAAATTTGGCTTGAACAAAACAAACATCTAAAGGACAAGCCATTCTACCAAGCAATACTGAATAGACATACTGCAAGAGATAAGTTTACGGAAGAAGAGCTAGATGGAAGAAGTTTACATCATATAAATCCTGTAAGTCTTTTAAGAGATGATAAAATAAAAGTATTGCGAAATGTTATTAATAACAGACAAGGTAAAGTATTCAACGATCGTCCCAACGGAATACCTTTGGTGGATTTCAACGAATCTACTAATGTTGGTACGCATAATGGTAATCACCCTAAATACACTGAGAATATGAGAAAAGTCTATATGGGATATGATGATATAAATTCAGGTAGAAACTCATCTGCGACAGACATAGAGTTCGTTGATGAAATAACTAGCATTATGAAAAATGTTATTAATTTTTATTCACATGATGAAAAAGGAATCAAGCTGGATGATTTGTTCAATAATGACCAAGTGATGGTTAATGCAGCTGGTGTGCCTGTTAAACCAACAAACACTAATAGTAAGGATTTAATAAAACTTACGCCAGATAACTTGATTAATATAGCTTTAGCCAACATAAGTAATAATGAGTAATAAAGAAAATCGTGATTTTTATACCATTTCGTTATCTGGTCAAAATCCTAATATAATTATTCAAGATTACGGCGAGTTCGACACTTTTTTTAAATCATTAAATAATGAAGAAGATCTTGACTGTTTCAAATTAATCTCTTCTTCTCATCCATCTAATTTATTGTCCTGTGAAGACTTATACCCATATAAAGGGTTAATTATAAATAATATTATATCTCAATCTTGGAAAGAAACATACTCCATGAACTTTAGTTCAAATAATATTAGATTTAATAAGACCCCAAGTCAATGGTCATTAATTAAGTTTAATACCAACAATGATCTAATCAACTACGCCTCCTCTATTTTTTATAACCGAGTAGATTCGAGTAATAAAATAAAATGTAACAATGAGAATGAGCTTCGTGAATATATAAGAATCAATTCGATCTATATTGGAGCTAAGGAGATAGCACTTAATCAAAAACTAGACATTTTTAAACTTAGTTATTCGCCTGAACTAATTTGTTCCAAAAAATTTAAACAAGAAAACGAAAAACAGTTCGAGCACCTCCTATCTTTCTCACCCTTCGAGGACTTTAAAATTAACGTAATTAAGTAAGGATGTCCAACTACAAATATCCATCCAAACCCTCCCCCAACCTGAATCAAAATCAGGGTGCATATCATCCTGCTTACGGTAAGAAAGGTCCAATTGTAATTTGGGATTCTAAGAGTAACAAAATCATCCTTAAAGGAAAAATAGTATTGTATGGGACAAATAGCAATATTGATGTTGCAGAGGATCATTTTATCAAAGCTATCCAAGCTTGGAATCACCCAGAGATTCCTATTCCACTTCAACGCCAATATGAAGGAGACCCTAGAGGTACTATCAATTATGGAGGACGTCAGGTACCGGTAGAGTTTGATATTAAAGTGATTAAGAGCACTCCAACAAAGGTGGAACAGGCTCTTCAAAATCCAGAGCCAGATACAGTCTATATTTTAGTTAGCCCAGATGCTCAAAACAACTATCAAAACAGCAGACAAATTCGAAGAAGGGCTAATATACTTAATAATGTCAACCCTAACTACTTACAAACCTTGGTAAACGACCCTCGGGCAAATGTAGGTAATCTAGTTTTGAGGATGATCTTCGCTGCAATGAGAGGACAACCTTCCACACTACCTACTTCAAGTTTTTTAATCGGCAACGTGGGCTATTATGATTTACCTACAAGCCAAACGAAAGGTAATTCTAGTGCTGCTCATGAATTGGGTCATTGGTTAAGCCATCAGATTTTAATTAATGGAAACTGGAATTCTCATGTTCCGCTACCAAGTCCCAGCCTACCCAATAACACACCTCAAAACGTACCAATAGAAACTTTTAGGGCAAATCGAAATAGTAGTAGTTTTATGCAAAATCATAGGAGATCTATTATGTCTTTTGGTCTTTGGCCCCAGAATAGAACACCGCTAGTAACAGATACACAAAATATTGGATATGGGCAAAACTTCAATATTTATCAAAACACACAAAACCGTCCAACTGGTGCATATTTAGGAGATCGTGGAGCTAATGGGCAATTAATATTATTTAATCAAAATACCATGTTTAAGACCCCATTGGAAGCCGCACTTTTTCAGTCATTGTTTTCCAATATTCCTGATTGGAACCCTAATGTACTTCCAAACCCTCAATAACTAATTTACATGCAATCCTTAAACCAAATAATAACTGTCGCAACTCAACTCCACGTTGATAATATCAACAATGATCTTCCATACTCAATTC
>JAHDFW010000107.1 GCA_020627945.1 Cytophagales bacterium | reverse complement strand
ATCATTCACCAATTACGGTGGATTTAGAAGACAGAATTCGAATGAAGTAATCGCAGTCCTTCAAATTGCAGCAGAATAGTTCAAATAAACTACCCATCTTTCAGATTGAGAACCAAATTTTGAACTAAGCGGGGATATAAACGATTGAAGAAACTGGGTTGTTTATGACAATTTTATTACCAAACCGCAACTGTTCAATCCAAAATAATGAAGTAAACTTATTTTTTGTTTTTTAACCGTTCGTATAAATCGTTAACCTTTGCTAACTCATCTTGCAATTTGCCAATTTTAGCTAATTGCTCATTAGCCAACTCTTCGGATAAATCCGCCCGCTTTAAAGCCTCTTGGTATTGTCGTTCAGCCTCCTCTTGAGTCGCCATCATTTCCTCCTGATTTTGTCTTAACTCCTCTTCTTGAGCTTGCAACGAGTTTGTCAATTCCTTAGACTCCGTAAGTAATTTACGCGTCATTTCAGTATTACGTACAGAAGCGATAGAGGCAGCAATAATTTCACCAATTTTAGTAGCAAACTCCACTTCATGATCTTCAAAATTATTGAAACTTGCTAACTCAATTACCCCATAGTTTTCCTCATCGTATAACAAAGGAGCAGCAATTAAAGCAGTCGGTACAGCCTCTCCGAGTCCTGAACCAATTTTAATATAGTTTTCAGGAATTTCTGAAACGTGAATAGGTTTCCCTTCCAGAAAACATTGTCCAACGATTCCTTCCCCAGGCATTATATTTTTGTTAACGAGTTTTTCACGATCGTATGCATAGCAGCCCGTCATTCTCAAGTTAACTTCATCACTGGTCTCTTCCGCAATATAGATTCCTCCTTGGTTGATGTTCATGTATTCAACTATGGATCTTATGACCGCATAGGAAAGCTGATCAAGGTTCTCCGATTCATTTCTAAGTACTGAAGAAATTTTAGATTGACCGTTAGAATCCCAAGTCCTTTTCTTATCCTGATTTGCAATATTAAGCAGACTTACGCGCATATCAAGGAGAGATTCTCCGATAATATCCTCCTGTCCAAGTTTGTCAAATTCCGCACTAAAGTTTCCAGCACCAATTTCCTGAGCAAATACTGCATAATTGTGTAAACCATCAATAAGATCATTTACCGATTCACCCATTTCTCCAATTTCATCTTGACTTTTAATGTTTACTTTCCTTGGGATTTCACCCGTGCCCAGTTTATCGATAGCTACTTTAAGCAAATCAATCTTCCGAGTAATATTAATAGTAGATAGGTAGGAGACCACACCCGCAATTAGAAGAACCGCTACGGTAAGGTATATAATCAATAGGCCCAGTTTAGAAAAAGAATCCAGCATAGAACTTTTCATTTCTGCAGAATCCTCATTTGTCTTCCAAATAAGGTATTCTACTTTGGTATCGAGGTTATCTATTTCCTGAAAGGCCTGAGTTCTAAAAAAGGATGCCTCATCCGTTTTTATGATATCATTATAGTCTTCGAACTCATCAAGGTTTGCAATGATCTGATCCTGAATAGCAATGGTAACTCGTTCAAAAGCGATTCCATATTCGGCAAGTGAGTCAATAATTGGATCTTTTAATTCTCTCTGTAAGGTTTCTATGTCTCTTCGGAGATCACCAGACTCTTCACCTACCAACGTCCTTAATTTTAATTTGGTAGGCAGGTTGTCTTGTGGATTTGCAATCCAGTAATTGGTGTATAGTTTGGTTTTGTAAAGAAGCAATTGAAACTTGTTAAGTACTTCTTTTGTCGGTTCAACTGAGCTAGTAATAGTATTCAGTTTGTTAACTCCATCATTTACCGTAAAGTAGGTGTATAGGTTGGTGGCAGATATAAGAAGTAGAACAAATACAAAGCCAAGAGCTATTCTTTTTCCAATGGTGAACTTTGACCATTTTTTTACTTTCATATGCAATATGCCTTAATTCTCAACAATTGAGAAGTACTAAAGTCGGTTATAAGTCTACCAAATATACTGGACTATTTTTATTCGACAAGGATTGCGAGGTCTAAAAATGTGTTTACCACCATAATTCCCTGTCTTTTTAGTCTTGCTTGATTCAATTCGAATTTCTGATTAGTACCTACAGTAACAAAGTTTATACAGGAACCTTTACGAGCAAGGTCAGGTCCATGAGTAACAGTAAGAACTCCTTTTCGATCTACTCGTTTGGCCGCAGCAATAAGTTTTGGTGAAGCATTTTTAGATATATATATAATGTGGCAACGCTCTAGTTCTTCTACCGTATTATATTGTTTGATTTCAATATTACGAACTCCTTTCACTTTTCGAACTGCTGCAATCTTCATTAATTCCATTTTAACTGGAGAATCACCAAGAATTCCAATTTTAAATGGATCAGACATTTTCTCCATATCATCAGGCCACTTCATATATTTAGTGAAATTGAAGATGTAGATAGCTCTAAATTTGGCGTCTTGAGCAGATACCTTGTTGACACTTAATAGTATAGCTCCACATACCAATAAGGCCGTTAATAAAGATTTGTTATGTAGTTTAGTTTTCATGATTGAAGTCTATGGGCAATTTAACTAGTTATTATGTTATCTCAAAAAGTTTGCCAGAAAATATGCTGATCAAAAGAAGTTTTTGTTACAAATTTTAAGCCTTAAAAAAACAGGTGGAAAAATGTGTAGAATATTTTGTTGATTTTAGGTTTTAAATTGACAAAGATTTGTATTTTTACCCTTTATTAAAATAGCCACAATTAGTGTAGATGAGCGAAGAAAAAAAGAATTACGGAGCCGATAGTATTCAGGCGTTAGAAGGGATGGAGCACGTAAGAATGCGTCCTTCCATGTATATTGGAGATGTTGGGGTAAGAGGATTGCACCATTTGGTGTATGAAGTAGTGGATAACTCCATAGATGAGGCACTTGCAGGTCATTGTGATAATATTCAAGTATGGATCAACGAGGATAACTCGATTACCGTAAAAGATAACGGTCGTGGTATTCCAGTCGACATGCATAAAAAGGAAGGAGTATCTGCCCTTGAGGTTGTAATGACCAAAATTGGTGCTGGAGGTAAATTTGATAAAGATTCATATAAGGTGTCTGGTGGACTGCACGGTGTGGGAGTATCCTGTGTGAACGCACTATCTGAAAATCTTCATGCACGTGTATTCAGAAACGGTACTATTTATGAGCAAGAGTATTCTAGAGGTAAAACTCTTTATGCTGTAAAAGAAACGGGTAAGACTGACGAGCGTGGAACTGAAGTTACCTTCAAGCCAGATCATCAAATCTTTGATTTCCGCGAGTACAACTATTCTACTTTAGCAAATCGTTTACGAGAACTTTCATTCCTTAATAAAGGGATTAATATTGCTCTTACGGACAAACGTGAAAAAGACGAGGAAGGGAACCATATCACTGAGATGTTCCATTCTGAGGAAGGTTTACCAGAGTTTGTTCGTTATCTGGATGAAACTAGAGAATCGCTAATTGAAAAAGTAATTAGTGTTGAGGGAGAAAAAAATGGTGTTCCTGTAGAGGTTGCCATGATCTATAATAGTTCTTACAGTGAAAATATCTTCTCCTACGTTAATAATATTAATACACACGAAGGAGGTACACACCTTTCAGGTTTTAGAAGAGGTCTTACTAATACACTTAAGAAGTGGGCAGAATCTTCTGGAATGTTGGATAAACTGAAGTTTGAGATTGCAGGAGATGATTTTAGAGAAGGTCTTACGGCAATTGTATCGGTAAAAGTTGCTGAACCTCAGTTCGAAGGTCAGACTAAAACTAAACTGGGTAACAGAGAAGTTACTGCTCCAGTTAGTCAGGCTGTAAGTGAAATGGTTTTTGAATACTTAGAAGAGCATCCAAATGATGCTAAAGCAATTGTTCAAAAAGTAATCCTCGCGGCTCAAGCTCGTCATGCAGCGCGCAAAGCTCGTGAAATGGTACAGCGTAAGTCTGTATTGGGAAGTACTTCAATGCCAGGTAAACTTGCAGATTGTTCCAGTAAAATAGCAGAAGATTGTGAAATATACCTTGTGGAGGGAGATTCTGCAGGTGGAACAGCTAAGCAAGGTAGAGATAGAAATTTCCAAGCTATTATGCCTTTAAGAGGTAAGATTCTTAACGTTGAGAAGGCTCAGGAACATAGAATTCTTGAGAATGAAGAGATTAAGAACATGATTACGGCTCTTGGAATTCGTTTTGGTACGGAAGAAGATCAACGCGCACTGAACCTTGAGAAACTTAGATATCATAAGATCATAATCATGACGGATGCCGATGTAGATGGTAGTCACATTCGTACTCTGTTACTTACGTTCTTCTTTCGATATATGAGAGAGTTGGTTGACCTTGGGTACTTATATATTGCACAACCACCACTTTACTTGTTGAAGAAAGGTAAGAAAGAGCGTTACTGCTGGGATGAGAATCAAAGAGATCTTATTATCAAAGAGATGGCAGGAGATGGTAAAACTGAAAGTGTTTCAATTCAGAGATATAAAGGTCTTGGAGAGATGAACCCAGAACAACTTTGGGATACTACAATGGACCCTGAATATAGAACTTTGAAAAAAGTAACCATTGAGTCGGCTGTTGAAGCGGATCATTTATTTTCTATGTTGATGGGAGATGACGTTCCACCAAGACGTGAGTTTATTGAGCAGAATGCTAAATACGCTAATATCGATTTGTAATAATCGTTTGAATAGATAATTATACTTGCCGCAATGGCACAGAAGAGATCGCAATTAAACGAAGTTCGTAAGATTTTTACCGCGTACCTTGATAACAAAGGGTTGCGAAAGACTCCTGAACGCTTTGCGATTTTAGAAGAGATTTACTCTTACTCAGGACATTTTGATGTAGATCAGCTTTACATTAAGATGAAGAACAAAAAGTATAGAGTAAGTCGAGCTACGGTATATAACACGCTGGACTTAATGGTAGAGTGTGATTTAGTCAGCAAACATCAATTTGGAAAAAATCTGGCGCAGTATGAGAAGTCGTATGGTTTTAATCAGCACGATCATGTGATTTGTACTGATTGCCATAAGGTTGTAGAGTTTTGCGATCCAAGAGTTCAGAATATTCAGGAAATGGTAGGTAAACTCCTTAATTTCGAAATTGTGCACCATTCGCTCAATTTGTATGGGATTTGTGGAGATTGTCGTGTTAAACGAGATGTTGAAACGTGTGATGAATAGCGCAATTCTTCATCATATAAAATTAAATAACAAGGAATTAACCTTTTCAGGTTATAACCGCTAAAATGCTAGATATGGCAGATCAATTTGAATATAGCATTACCGAATGCACCAGTAAGGAAGATACATTTATTGTAAAACTAAGTGGTGATTTAATTGGTGAGCATGTAGTTCCAGATTTTATGGTGCAAATCACGAATATGATTGATTCAGATCGAATCAAGTGTATCGTAAAATTAAGTGAACTTAGGTTTATAAATAGTAGTGGAATCGGAATCTTGATTACTTTGTTGACCAAGATGAGAAACCGCGGGGGAGAGTTGGTTTTGGTTAAACCATCCGAGAAGCTGAATAAATTATTGGCAATGACTAAGTTGCTAGCAATTTTTAAAATAACGGAAACAGAAGAATCTGCAATCGAACTGTTAAATTAAGTTTGATTGCTATTATAACTCAAAACAAATAAAAAACTCTTTTAAGTAAAATCCGATGGCAGTTGATGTATTATTGGGACTCCAATGGGGGGACGAAGGTAAAGGTAAGATAGTTGACCTTCTTGCTCCAAAGTATGATGTAGTAGCACGTTTTCAGGGAGGTCCTAATGCTGGACACACTCTTGAATTTGATGGAATTAAGCATGTATTGCACCAAATTCCGTCAGGCATCTTTAGAGAAAACATTAAAAATTACATTGGGAACGGTGTTATTATTGATCCGATTATTTTTTCGGAAGAAATTAGAAAATTAAAGGAGTTAGGTTTATCCGACCTTAATAACCTCTATATATCTAATAAAGCTCATATTATTATTCCTACACATAAAATGTTGGATGCCGCATATGAGGAGGCTAAAGGAGCAGGAAAGATTGGTTCAACTCTAAGAGGAATTGGCCCAACTTATCAAGATAAAATTGCTCGTACTGGTCTTAGAATTGGAGATACGTTGACTGATAAATTCTACGAAAAGTATCAAAATCTAAAGAGCTGGCACATACATTTATTAGATAGTTTGGGATATGATTATTCTAAGTTATCTGATTGGGAAGAATCATTTTTTACAGCGGTTGAAGAGCTTCGTGGATTGAAAATTATCAACGGAGAATACTTTATTGAAGAGAATATTCACGCTGGTAAAAAGATCTTGGCTGAAGGTGCACAAGGATCACATTTGGATATTGACTTCGGAACTTATCCATATGTAACTTCTTCTAATACAACTGTAGCAGGAGCATGTACAGGACTTGGAGTTGCCCCTAAGTACATAAAAGATGTGTTTGGTGTGTTTAAAGCATACTGTACTCGAGTAGGTTCTGGACCATTCCCAACAGAGTTATTTGGAGCAGAAGGAGAAGAGTTAAGAAAGGCAGGTAATGAATTTGGTGCTACTACTGGGCGTCCAAGAAGATGTGGTTGGTTAGATCTTCCATCGTTACGCCATAGCGTCTTTTTGAACGGTGTAACTAAATTGTACATTACCAAGTCAGATATTCTTGACGAGCTTGGCACGATAAATGTGTGTACAGACTATGAACTAAACGATGGTTCGATTACAGGTCAGGTTCCTTATGATATGACAGATATCAAAGAGATGAAATTAAAAGCTTTTGAGGGGTGGAATAAAACATTGTTAGATCATGAAAACTACGGAGCGTTGCCATCTAATTTTAGAGACTACATAGATTTCATTGAAGGATATTTAAAAACACCAATTGCGATGGTTTCATTAGGACCAGGAAGATTGGAAAATATTGACAAACCATTGGCTGTAGTTTAGAGGATATAAAAAAGTCAATTATGAAAATAAGATTGTTTATTACAGCACTTTTTGTTGCGCTTTTAACCAGTGCTACTATAGCACAAGATGATAATGGAAATTTTCCTGTAGATACGGTGTATGATTTGGACGGAAAAGCTGTTTCTACAACAGATCTGTTTAAAAATGACGGTAAACCAGTCGTAATTGATTTCTGGGCTACTTGGTGCAAACCTTGTCTTTTATCCATTCGACATATGCATGAAAACTATGGAGAATGGAAGGAAGCAACAGGAGTGAAGTTGGTGTTGATTTCAATTGATAACGAGGATATGATGGGGCGTGTGAAAAACATGGCAGAGAAGAAAGGTTGGAAATTTGACATCTATGTAGATAAAAATCAGGTGTTGCAAGAGAAGTTAGGTTTTAACCAAATTCCACAAACATATATAGTGGAAGAAGACGGGGAAATTTTCTGGCATGAAGAGTTTAAGCCAGGAGAAGAAGGTAAACTCTTCAAACAAATTAAAAAAGCAGCAAGAAAATAGCATAATTTCGGGGTTACTTCGTTAATTTGAACCCGGATATCAAAATTACATCTGAAAAGATGATTAAATGAGGTTGATTTCCATCGACCTCATTTTTTTTGAGCATCGAAGTAGTTTAAAAGTAGAATCTAAAAGATTTAGTACAATATATCAGAATGGCATTTCTTTACCCTCAATTTTTATACGCCCTTGCTGCAGTACTGATTCCAATAATTATTCACCTTTTCAATTTACGTAAGCCTAAGAAAGTTTATTTCTCAAACGTAGATTTATTAAAAGAGGTAGAAGAACAAACCACAAAAAAGCTTCAGCTTAAGAATTGGTTGATTCTAGCATCCAGAATACTATTTGTAGTGTTTTTGGTAATGATTTTTGCCCAGCCGTATTTACCTGCTGAAGATGATTCACAAGCGCAATCAGGAGACGCAGTATATAGTATTTATTTGGATAACTCACTTTCCATGAATCTGATGGCTGATGAGCAATCCACTATCTTTCAGAAGGCTCGTAAGGAGCTTAATAGATTAATTGATGGGCTACCGAGGAATGCCAAAGTACAGCTTCTAAACAACGATTTTTCTGCTAAATCGATGGTGATGTACAACAAAGATCAGGCTAAGGAAATGTTAACGGAATGGCAAGTCTCGGGAGATATTCGCACTAGTAAGGATGTTTATAACCGTCAAAGTAATACGCTTAAAAAATATACTGGAGACAATAAGAACATTATTTGGGTTTCGGATTTTCAGAAATCCTTTTTAACAGCAAATCAAGAGTCGTTTACCGATTCTACTAAAAATCATTTTATCATTCCTTTAAAAGGTAAAGAAGTTAACAATGTTTATGTTGATTCAGTAGCCTTACAAACTCCGTTTATTCGACCAGGAGAGGTTCAGACATTGGAGGTGTGGTTGCAAAATACAGGCGTAGGATCTGCAACTGGAGTTCCACTTCGTCTTTTGAATGGAGATCAACAAATAGCTTCGATTACCAGTGATTTAGGTGCAAAATCCAGAGAAATTATAAAACTGAACTTTACTATTAAGGAGCCTGGGTTTCACCGATTAAAATTAGAAGTGGATGATAATAATGTCCGGTTTGATAATGACTTCGTTTTAGTTTTGAATGTTGGTGAGACTATCAATGTAGTGGAAATTACGGATAATGAAGACTCTCCACTTAATAGAGTTTATGGGAACGAACCTATATTTGAATATAAGAGATTTAAAGCTGGAAATGTTGATTATGAAGCACTAAATGACGCAGACCTTGTTATACTTAACGAACTAGCAAATACCACATCTGCGATTAAAAATAGCTTAACTAGTTTTTTGAAAGGAGGTGGAAGTGTAGCTGTAATTCCGTCCAATAAAAATATAAACATTTTCAATGACTTTTTGATACCATTTGGACCGCGGAAAGATACAACCAGAATTAAACTTAAAGTGCCATCTCAAGAGCACCCTTTCTTTAATGGAGTGGTTGCTCGTTATATTAGTACAGCAGATATGCCTAAAACTGTTCGTTCCGCTATATTGGGCAGATCAGGTAATAGTATTCTTAAGTATAGTACAGGAGATGATTACATGAGTCGTTTTAATGTGCTAGGAGGCCAAGTTTATGCTTTTGCAGCACCTTTTAATGAAAAAAGCTCGAATATCTATAAGCATGCGTGGATTGTGCCAATTTGCTATAGAATGGCTATGTTAACATCTTCGTCTAATGAGAGATTAGCTTATAAAATAGGAGAGGATATCGTCAAAGTTCGATATGCAACAGGAAGTAACGAATCAGTATTAAACCTAAATGGCGCAAATGGAAGTTTGATTCCAGGGCAGCGAAAACTAAGAAACAGCACCATTCTGCAAATCTCGAATTCCGAATTGGAACCAGGATATTATGGAGTACTGCACAACGACAGTTTGGTATCTGATCTAGCATTCAATTATGCAAACTCCGAATCGAATTTAGAATATTCGAGTATGGCAGAATTAAAAAGTATGTTTCCCGAAGCAACCATATTGGAGCAGGAGGGTGAAATTAATTTTGCCGATACCTTCACCGAACAAAATTTTGGTGTAATTTTGTGGAAATATTGTGTGTTGCTCTGCCTGTTATTCTTGGCGGTAGAAACATTACTTATCCGATTATTATAACCTTATATAATCAATGGACATACTACTCCGAAACGTTAAAATTCTAGATCGAAACAGTCCATTTCACAATTCAACTTCTGATATTTTAATTGTTGAAGGAAAGATTCAATCTGTCGGTAAAACAGGTGAAATCAGCAGTGATAATGATGTTGAGGTCATTGAAATGAATGGCTGCTCTGTATCTCCGGGTTGGATGGATATGCGTTGCTTTAGTGGCGAACCTGGCAATGAAGCCAGAGAAACCTTCGATTCTTTGGAAAAAGCTGCGGCGAATGGAGGTTTTACAGATGTGCTGATCTACCCAAACACTACTCCAGTAATAGACAATGCAGCAGTTGCGGGAAATATTAAATATTTAAGTTCTGAAAGCGCGATCACGGTACATTATCTTGGTGCATTGACGAAGGGTTTTGATGGCAAGTCTTTTACAGACATGATTGATCTTTCTCAAAATGGAGCATTGGGATTTACCGATGTTGGTTCTATTCAAAATTCCAATACAATCCAGTTGGGATTACAGTATGTAAAGGCTTTTGGAGGAGTAATTCTGAATCAACCATTAGATGCAAACCTTTCTGCTCATAAGATGGTAAGCGAAGGTGTTAACAGCACAAAGCTAGGATTACCTGGAATTCCTGAAGAAGCAGAAATAATGATGCTTGAGCGAGATTTGAGACTGTTAGAATATACAGGTTCAAGATTACACGTTTCTGGCGTTACTACGGCTAAAGCTGTTGAATTGATAAAGGAAGCAAAAACAAAAGGTCTGGATGTGACTTGCGATGTTGCTGCTCATTATTTGGAACTTAGCGACGACGTTTTGGAGCATTTTGATGCCAACCATAAGGTAATGCCTCCTTTACGAAATTTGGATAACGTAAAAGCCCTAAGAAAAGCAGTAAAAGCTGGTGACATAGACGTAGTAGTTAGCGATCATACTCCATGGAATTTAGAAGCCAAAGAGGTTGAGTTTGATAGAGCAGAATATGGTATTAGCGCTATAGAAACTGTATTTCCTGTCTTAAATCAATATGTGGATGATGTTTTAGATCCATTGGTGTATAACCCACGTAAGATTTTAGGGGTTGACGTTCCAGTGATTGATGAAGGTCAAGAAGCGGTTCTTACGCTATTTAGTGAGGATGATACTTGTCATATTACGAGCTCATTTTTGCAATCTAGAGGTAAGAATTCACCATTCATTGGCCAAGAGTTTAGTGGCAGTGTAAAAGGAATTGTAAATAAAGGTGTAATGATGCTTTTTGATTCTTAAGGTTGAGAGTAGAAATGCTCGATTTAAATCTAATTCAAACTAAGAATGTTTAAAAACGATATATACAACAGATCAGGCTGGATTTCAGGGGTGATAACATTGATTATTACCATCATTTTTTTCCTTGTTATATTTCACGGTGATTTTAATCAGCCGAATTTCCGTTTTAAATTAAACTTGACATTTCCAGTGACCATGGTTTTTCTTACTGGTGTTTATTATCGCGCTGTTAGAAGGAACCTCGATTTACAATTTACGCAATTGATAAGAATGTCATTATGGATTGTTGTAATCAGCGCCATAGGTTTTGCCGCTTTTTATTGGATTTATATTGTAACAAACCATGATTCCTTCATGGCCGTGTTTATTCAAGATATGACCGAACTTATGAAGAATACTCAAAAGTTCGAGATGACTGAAGAACAATTTAATCTCTCAGTGAAGGAATTACAACAGACTAAAACTTCAGAGATAGTATTTAGTGATCTTAGTTGGAAACTGGCTTTGGGAGCATTTGCTACCTTTGTTGTGAGTGTGATTTTAAGAAAGTAATAATGTAAATTGAAGCATTAATAAGCCTATAGAGTTTTGACGAACGAAAGATTAGATTAACTTTGGCGGATTAAAACAGCATTAATATAATAATTCAACAACCTTGGAAGTTAAAAAAGACATTTCTGTAGTCATACCATTGCTTAACGAAGAGGAATCCATTCCAGAATTGGTAGATTGGATTCAGCGCGTAATGAAGGAAAATAACTTTACATTCGAAGTGATCTTAGTGGATGATGGGAGTAAGGATAAATCATGGAACATTATTGCAGATTTATCTTCTAAGTTTTCTGAGGTTAAAGGGATTAAATTTAATCGTAATTACGGTAAGTCAGCGGCCCTCAACGTTGGGTTTAAAGCTGCAGATGCTAACGTGGTTATAACCATGGATGCTGATTTGCAAGACAGCCCAGACGAAATTCCTGATCTATATAAAATGATCATGGAAGATGGATATGATCTTGTGTCGGGGTGGAAAAAGAAACGTTACGATCCCATTACGAAAACTATTCCTACAAAGTTATTTAACGCTGTTACAAGAATGTTCTCTGGTGTCAAGCTGAATGATTTCAACTGTGGACTTAAAGCCTATAAAGAAGCTGTAGTAAAGAATGTTGAGGTATATGGAGAAATGCACCGATACATTCCTTTCATCGCGAAATTCAATGGCTATGGGAACATAGGAGAGAAGGTAGTTCAACATAGAGAGCGTAAATACGGAGTTACTAAGTTTGGTCTAGAACGTTTTATTTTTGGCTTTTTAGATTTACTGTCGATTACGTTTACTTTGAAGTTTAGAAGACGTCCAATGCACTTCTTTGGTACGATAGGAACTGTAATGTTCTTGTTAGGCGTTGGTTTTGGGCTTTATATGGGAATTGATAAGTTATTCTTCAACCCTGATGCTAAGTTATTGGCAAGTAGGACTTCTTTTTTCTTAAGTCTTACCGCTATCATTTTAGGAGTTCAGATGTTTCTTGCTGGCTATATAGCGGAGATGATCAATATTAATTCTCCAAAAAGAGACAATTATAATATTGATACTCGCGTTAATTTTGAGTAGTACTCGCTCATCTTTTGATTGAGTACTTGGGAAAGAATCAATTAGAGGGAAAAACGTATGCTGAAAAATTACACATTGCAAGCTAAATTAGCTCTGCTTATCATTACATTATCGCTAAGCTTTTTTACTGCCAGTTCTGGTCAATCGTTCCGATTTGGATACTTATTTGCTCCAGGAGCTACAATAGGGGGCGAGTATGCCATGCCTGCAACGGTTAATGACAGTTTAAGTTTCGATTTAGCGAGGTATCGAGCACAACTTACAATTCCACTCAAAACTAAGGTTAAAACCGATTTGAATTTTGATAAACTTAAGAAGCTAGATTTTTCTGGAGTAGACCTTAAAGCACGTCAGGATTTTTTAATGTTCAATTATGGTCAGCGATACCCAGGTTTTGAAGGTTTCGCAACAGATAATCAAAACATTCATACAGTTTCAGTTGGTTATACAGGGATTTCAGCAGGACTTAGAAAAGGAATTTGGATTTATTCTGCCAATATTTATTTAGCTGAAAGTGCAGAAAGTTTTGGAACTGGATTTAGGCCCAATGCATTGCTGTATGGAGTACGAGTTAGGCTTAACAATCTTAAGTTTATTTATTTCTATGGAGCAGGAGCAGTTTACAACTTTGGTCAATTTTTACCCGTACCAATATTTGGTTTTACAAACAAGATTGGAAAGAATTTGAGATTAACCGCAATCCTTCCTGTTCAAGTAAGTTTGTCCTATAAATTGAGTAAGACTTTCAAGGTAGAGCAGATCAACACCTTAAGTGGATTTAACCCTGTTTATGTTACAGCTGCCAGTCAGATGAATTTCCGTCACGTTAAGTCCAATATTACATTCTTGATGAAATTGGACAAAGGTTTTAGTGCATCTTTGGAAGGAGGATATTCGTGGTGGAGAGGGTTGAATGTTTATGATAAACCATTTCATTTTCAAAGCGATTTTGACATGAAGCCAGCGCCATATTTGAGCTTAAATATCAACTATAATTTAGGTAGAGGATTGTTAGAATCTAAGTTAGAAGGAGTCGACTAAATTTTTTTAAAAATGTTGTTGCATAATTAATTTCATTAATTACCTTTGTCGTCCCATTCGCGGATATGGTGAAACTGGTAGACACGCTAGACTTAGGATCTAGTGCCGCGAGGCGTGGGGGTTCGAC
>JAHDFW010000106.1 GCA_020627945.1 Cytophagales bacterium | reverse complement strand
TTGTTTTGGAGATCTAGTTTGCTACTGTATGACGAATTGATTTGTTCTTCATCTAAATTTAGACTCTCCATTAACTAGATTAATTTACTCAAAAAAAAACTGTCTTCCTTGATTTTATTTCAAGGAAGACAGTCTTAGAACTATATTGTTGAACTTAATAGTAATAAGTCAACCTGTTTGTTTTTAATTTATTTGGTCAATGCGTCAATAATGCCACCTGTAATTCCAGAAGTAGAGAATCCTCCGTCGTGCATTAGGTTTTGCATCGTTACCATTCTGGTGAAATCAGAGAACATCATTACACAGTATTTTGCACAATCTTCAGCAGATGCGTTTCCAAGCGGAGACATTTTATTTGCATAGTCGAAGAATACATCAAATCCTGGTACTCCTGAACCTGCAGTAGTCATTGTTGGAGATTGAGAAATAGTGTTAACTCTTACGTTTTTCATTTCCCCTAAACGTTGACCATAACTTCTTGCAATTGACTCCAATACTGCTTTTGCTTGTGCCATATCAGAATAATCTGGGAAGGTTCTTTGAGCAGCAATGTAAGATAACCCTAGAATTGAAGCGTATTCGTTAAGAAGATCTAGCTTCTCAGCAGTTTGCATCATTTTGTGGAAAGACAATGCTGAAACATCAAGAGACTTTTGGAACCAGTCATAATTTAGGTTGCCGTATTCTCTCTTCTTACGCACGTTTGGGCTCATCCCAATGGAGTGTAAAACGAAATCAAGTTTTCCTCCTAGTTTTTCAGAAGCTTGTGTGAAAAGGTTTTCTAAATCTTCCATTGAAGTTGCATCTGCAGGAATAATTTCTGCACCACACTTCTCAGCTAAATCATTGATTTTACCCATTCTCATTGCAATTGGAGCATTTGTAAGTACAAATTCAGCTCCCTCAGCATGAGCAATTTCTGCAACTTTCCAAGCAATTGAAGTTTCGTCCAATGCACCTGAAATGATACCTTTTTTTCCTTTAAGTAAACCGTATCCCATAGTTTTATAATTAAGTTTCCTGTGTCTAAATTAAGTTGTGACTGTGTTTTTAGTCGGCCAAAGATAGTAATTCTTTAGCATTTTGAAATGCTGCTTCCGTCGGATTGTCACCAGAGAGCATTTTAGCAATTTCACGCAGGCGATCATCGCCGTTTAACTCTTTTATCGCAGACTGAGTTTTTTCCGCATGGTCTTCTTTATAAACGAAAAAGTGACGATCGGCTATAGATGCAACCTGAGGCAAATGGGTAATGGTAATAACCTGATGATGTTTCGCCATCTTTTGCATCATGGTTCCCATACGTCTCGAAATTTCTCCTGAAACACCTGTATCAATTTCGTCGAATACAATAGTTGGCATATTGGTTTTTGAGGCCAATATAAACTTAATGCTAAAGAGTAATCTTGAGAATTCTCCTCCTGAAGCAGTTTTCTTAAGAGGTTGAGGGGCAACACCTTTGTTTGCAGAGAACATGATATTTACCTTTTCTAATCCAAAAGCATAAGGTTCGCAAGCCGCAAGTTGAAGATCTAGTCGAGCATTCGGCATTCCCATCTCGCTTAATAATTCATGCACTTGGTCTGCTAGTTTTGTTACGTTTTTGCTTCTTGAATCGGAAATTTTTCTTCCGCTATTCAGAATCTTGGCTTCAAGTTCATTACACTTTTTCTGTGCAGATTCTATTTCTCCATCCAGATTTTCAAGTGTACTTACTTCGGAAGCTAACTGGTCTCTAATTTCTTCCAGCTCTGTGATTTCATTGGTGTTGTATTTGAACAAAAGTCCGTTTAGTAAATCCAAACGCTCCTGCATGAACACCAATTCCTGTTCATCGATATCCAGATTTTGTTCTGCACGTTCAACTTCGCTCAAGATATCTTTTAATTCTATTGAAATGCTTTCTACCCGCTCGTTTAAGGCCGTGTATTCAGAAGAGAAGCTACTTAGGCTGCGAAGCTCAGATTGAATCTGATCCAACGCGTTTTGAGCACTAAATTCTTCACCTAAACCAACTCCAATAATATTGAGCAAAGAGGACTTTATTTCGTGTGCGTTTTCGGCAACTTTTAGGTCGTCGGTGAGTTTGTTAAATTCTTCCGCGTCCAAATTAGCATGATCCAATTCTTCCCAACGCTTTTTATTGAAGTCGAAATTGGATAAATCTTCAGCTTTTTTACGTTTTAAGTCCTCCAGAACCGCAACAGCTTCTTTGTAGGTTCTGAAATCTGCTTGGTATTTTTCAATTAGGGTTTGATTGCCACAAAATGCATCAAGAATAAACCTTTGATAGTCATTGGCTCCTAAGACAAGGTTGTCATGTTGCGAATGAACATCCATTAAGTGAACACCAAATTGCTTTAAGACATCAAGGGTAGTAGGAGTGTCATTGATAAAAGCTCTTGACTTACCAGCAGGAGAAATTTCTCTTCTGATAATTGTTTCATCTTCGTGGTCTAGGTCATGCTCGTTGAACAACGATTGTAACTTGTAGTTAGCAACGTTAAACGTTCCTTCAACCACACATTTTTTTGAGTCATCCAGAAGTACTTTAGTATCCGCGCGATTACCAAGAAGAAGGCCTAATGCTCCTAATAAAATAGATTTACCAGCACCAGTTTCACCAGTAATTGCGTTCATCTGTTCAGATGGCGAAAACGTAAGCTTTTGAATTAAAGCATAATTAGTAATATGCAGTTGTACGAGCATAAGTGCGAAGTCAAACTATCTTCTTAAGACCAAAGAGGCACAAAAGTAAGTTATTTTTAGAAATATTAAATCTTGTTGATCTTCTGATATCGGGATAGATTACCAGAATCCATTTCCTCTACGAATTTAAGAAACTTTTGTTTTTCCGTAGACGTTGCTTTTGAAAAAATATTTATTAACTCCTGCATTTTGGACATGAAAAAGATTCTGAGCAACATGGATTGTTGTTTAATCTGGAAAATAGTTCTAAACTCATTTAACGATTTTAGAACATCTGCTCTCATTTTAACCTGATTTTGGTCAAAGGAATCTAATCCCATGCGATGGTAAGTGTAAAGATAACTTCTGAACGGAGAGAACTGTGTATTGGTTAAATCCTGAATTAACTCGTATCTACTGTTTTTAGATTCCGTGCTCCAACCTGTTTTATAAGGAGGTGGCGCTTGCTGAGCATACGAACTGATTTCATTGGCCTTGTCAAAATATTTTTCACCGCCTCTTTTCGAAAATGTTTCATAGTCGAAACCGATCACCAAATAGGAATAGAACGCCAAGACTGAAGTTAGGTTAGAGGTATAAGCATTCTCAACAAAGAACATTGGTTGATCTTCTTGATATTCGAAAATCACGTTCTTATCAATGAAATTCAGGATAGTAGTTTCGTAACTGGTCCCGTAGACAGGGCGCGTTGCTTGTACACTTACTGTTGCTTTGAATTGAGTGTTTGATAATGCTTCATCGATATTGAAAAAGAATTGGCAATCAATTTTTTCTTCAGGTTTGAATTGATCTTTAGTCCAACGTTGGTTATTTACAAACTCCCACATTGCAGTTTGCATTTTTTCAAATACATCGGCATTTACAGATGTAACCTGTTGGTAGTTAATTTGAACCGTACAATTTAACTCTTGAGCCAAGACCTTATTGGACGTGCAAATCATGCACATCAACAGGACAAAACCAAGTGTGATTTTAGTCTTAAAGTCTTTCAATAATTGATTCAACAATATCATAAGCTACTTCGGCTTTAGATTTTAACTCGAATTTAGTGATATTATTACGGTCGATGATGGAAATTTTGTTTGTATTGTGTTTAAACCCTGCTCCTTTGTCTTGAAGTGAGTTTAAAACGATCATGTCAAAATTCTTCTTCTCTAATTTTTTACGAGCGTTTTCTTCTTCGTTGTTGGTTTCGAGCGCAAAACCTACCGTAAATTGTTTTTTGTTTTGAGACTTTATCAGTCCCATTTCTTTGGCAATATCTTTGTTTTTGACCAACTCGATTGACATAGAGTCGTCATTCTTTTTAATTTTTTGATCTGCCTTGGTTTTAGGTTTATAGTCTGCAACCGCAGCGGCAAAGATTGCAATGTCAGTATCTGGAAAGTGATTCAAAGTTGCATCAAGCATTTCATCCGCAGATTGCACAGAGACAACGTTAATTGCATCATAATCTTTTTTCACTTGAACTGGTCCAGAAACGATAGTTACTTCCGCACCTTGCTCATAGCATCGATTTGCAATCTCATACCCCATTTTGCCAGAAGAATGATTCCCTATAAACCTTACTGGATCAAGATGCTCAAGTGTAGGCCCAGCGGTAATTAGAACCTTCTTACCAGCTAAAGCTTGTGATCTACCAAAGTAACTTTCAAGATATGTGGTAATGTGTTCTGGTTCAGCCATTCTACCTTTACCGACTAATCCACTGGCTAGTTCGCCATGCTCCGCATCAATAATTTGGTTTCCGAATGATTTCAAAGCATCAAGATTTCCAAGTACAGACGGATGTTGATACATATCCAAATCCATAGCTGGCGCAATGACTACAGGACAACGTGCAGATAAGTACGTTGCAGTAAGTAAATTGTCGCAAAGACCGTTTGCTAGCTTACCAATGGTGTTGGCGCTTGCTGGTGCAATTAGCATTAAGTCTGCCCACAGTCCAAGTTCTACGTGGTTAGTCCACTCACCCTGATCATTTTTCACAAAAGAAGATTCTACCGGGTTTTTAGAAACGGTAGCCAATGTAAGAGGACCAATAAATTCTTTGGCGGCATCAGTCATAATAACTTTTACTTGCGCACCATTTTTAACAAGTTCTCTAACTAGTAAAGCAGACTTGTAAGCAGCAATACTGCCACATACTCCTAAAATTATTTTCTTTCCTTTCAACATTGCTGCCTGAAATTAGTGATTAAATCACAAACTTTCATAAAATGAATATCCCAGTACACTAATAATTGCGTACTGGGATTCCACTTTTCATTAAATATTTTAAAGATTCCTGAAGTACAGGTTTATTCTTCGATTTCTTCTTCTGGATCAGGAGATTGGTAAGTCAACTTGTCTTCGATAAACTCTTCTGTAGCTACAGTAACACGCTTTGGCATTCTTTCGTAGTAGCGAGAGATTTCGATTTGCTCCTTGTTTTCAAAAATCTCTTCAAGGTTATCTACCGGAGAAGCAAATTCAGCAAGTTTTTTAGTTAACTCTTCTTTCTGATCAGCAGACAATTTCACCGCTCTCTTAGAAATAACTACGATGCTTTCGTAAATGTTCTCAGTATCTTTAGTTAATACTCCTAAATCTCTGGTAATAATTGAAGTTGGTATCATATCTATTTATGGTATTTCTACTTAAATTTAAATCTAAAATCCGTTAGGACCTGCAAAGGTACAAAAATTATTGAGATTCCAACATGTTAAGTTCCTTTAGGGACTCGTCATAAACCTGATCTATTTTTTTCAGGTATTTCCCAGTTGGAAAATCAGTTCTATAATTTTCAGTGTATTGGACAGCTTTTTCAAGCTTCAATTTTCTAACATTACCTTCCTCGTCCTTAGCAACATTAAGTTGTGCTGCAGATCTGTAATATAATAATTCTTCTATGTGTTTTGGATCCTTGTAGTCTTCGAAGTAGCTCTTACAGGAATTCAACACTCCAGGATAATTTCTTTGACTAAATCTAGTTTTGGCACTTTCATACAAAAATAACTCTCTTCGATTTTTCATTCTTTCTTTAGAACTTAAAATCTTCTCATAGTAAGCTTCAGCTTGTTTCCCGTATTCACCATTTCCAAACTTATCTGCATACAATTGATAGTAATTGAGAGCTTCATCGTAACGCTCTTCTTGCTTATCGAGTACACTAATTTCTGCTAGTTCGAATTGAGAAGCAACTCTGTTGTAATAGATTTCTTCAACATATTTCGATCCTGGGTAGGTCGAAATAAAATTGTTGTATGCAATTACAGCTGCTTTATAGTATCGGAGCTTTTCATATAGCTTTGCATTATCATATTCCTTCTTTTCAATTTTTGCAGTCAACTGGTCTACGAGGCCATTAGCCTTTTCCACGTACTGGCTGTTAGGGTATTGATTGGTGAAAATTTGGATCGCATCCAATGCTTCTTGAGTAGATTTTTGCTCCAAGTTCGAAGCTGGTGTAATATAATACAAAGACATACACTTCATGAATGCAGCTTCTTCCGCTTTATCACTTCTTGGATATGTAGTTAAGAATCGATCAAAATAGTACGAAGCTAGATATAATTGATCTTGATGATAATGACAGTAGGCATATTTGAACTGAGAGATTTCAGCTTCCTTACGTCCGATATAAAGAGGAATTAATTCCTCAAATAGAGTTCCTGCACGATAATAATCCCCATCATCAAAATATTTCATAGCAGCATCAAACTTCTCGTCAAGGTTTTCGCTCTTCACTACTTTTTGATATTCGCTGCACGAAGTTAGCACCATAATAAGTGCCAAAAGTGCTATGTATAATTGTTTAGCCATTTTTTAAAAGTGTGCAAATGTAACACTTTGCTTACTAGTAGTCAAATATTTGTTTGGAACGAGCAGAGTTATTGAATATTGCAATTTATTTAAGATTTAAAGCCCCTATGTTTTTGGTAAGTGTTTCTACAAAACTTGGGTCTTGTTCAATCTTGTTTCCAACCACCACAATATCCGCACCACTTTTGTATGCTAACTCTACTTTTTCGGGAGTGTTAATACCTCCACCGATAATCAAAGGAAGTTCAACATTCGATGCGACTTCCTGAATGATTTCTTGACTTATTGGATTTTGAGCACCACTTCCTCCATCCATATAAATAACTTTTAACCCTAAAAGTTCTCCCGCCATTGCCGTAGCTGCAGCTATATCTGGTTTGTCTGCTGGAATTGGATTAGTTTGGCTCATGTATAAAGCTGAGGTTGGTTTCCCCGAGTCTATGAGCATATAGCCGGTTGGAATCGTTTCTAGCTGCATTTGCTTCACCTGAGAGGCCACAGCCACATGTTGGCCAATTAGTAAGTCAGGGTTTCTTCCTGAAATCAATGATAAGAATAGAAGAGCATCTGCATCTTCACACACTTGTAGTGAGTTACCTGGAAAAATAACCACTGGTATTTGAGTATTCTGTTTAAAGAAACGAACGGTTTGGCGAGTTAAGTCGCGGGATAATAAACTTCCTCCAACAAAGAACAAATCAATTCCAGTTTGATTGCAGAGTTGTAAACCTAGTTCGGTATTGAACTTATCCGGATCTATGAGCACAGCAAAAAGCTTCTTTTTTTGCTTTTTACTTGAGATGATGTATTCAAATACTTTTTGTTCCAATTCGGTAATTTTTAATCTTCCGAAGAAGATTTTCGATTTCTTAAATAGTCAGTTAACTTCTCCTTCGCAATTCCTAACAAAAACAATGCGATATGACGCATGATGTCGTTAAAGATAGAAGAATTGTTAGGTTGATTAACGTAAACAATTCCATTTTCGTACTCTTTGCTACTCGGCTCGTAACTTTCGTCGTCTGAACCAGATGTGAGAAGTTTGTAAAATAAGTATCCTACCGCCAAAACTCCAGCCACATAAGCACCAGCTACACCAATGGTTTTCGAGTCTTCCTTGATTTCAGAAAAGTCATTAGACAATGCTTCCTTGAATTGCTTACTCTTGTCTAGCAATTGTTGTTTTTTCGATTTAGCGTTAGCAGAAGGACTCATAGGTCAATCAAGATTTTTAGATTCAGAATCTTCCTCGTCTTCATGTTTAAATATTCTATCTATAAATGAGGAGGAAATAGCCCGATTTTTGTCAAACACGAAAATTAGTACAAAAATCAGGTAAAAACAAGCTACAACAATAAACCCTAAAAACTCTGATTCAAAATAACTATTAAGCAGCATTGCAATGCCAAAATTAAGAAAGAGCAAAAAGCTTGCTCCAATTATTATTAGCATCAGAAAGTGAAAAATATTATTCAGGATTGACTTCAGTCGTTCCTCTATTTCCAATTTGGTTAATGCGATTTTAGTATCTACATAACCTACCAAATGTTCGATCAATTGATCGACTTTAAGAAATTTCAAAAGCTTATTGGAATCGCTCATGGCAAATGCAGAAAACCAAATATAGTTTTAATCTTATAATTTAGGACCAAAAGCCAAATCTCCAGCATCTCCCAAACCTGGTGTGATGTAAGCTTTATCAGTTAGTTCCGCATCGATATCTCCAATGTATAGTTTAGCGTCTGGCATATGTTTTTTAACATAGTCAACTCCTTGTTGACTAGCAATTATACTCGCAACAAATACCTGTCCTGGCTTACCATTTTTATGAAGTGTTTCGTACGTCTTTACAATAGATCGTCCCGTTGCAAGCATTGGATCGGCAATAATTAAGGTTCGATTTGTTAAGTCGGGTGAAGCCATATAATTCAAAGCTACCTCTACAAAATCTTTACTCTCTTCACCTGTTCTATAGGCCCCAATAAAAGCTGATTCTGCTTTGTCAATGTAACTTAAGAAACCTTGATAAAAAGGAAGTCCAGCTCTTAGAACTGTTACTAAAATTGGTTGCTCTTCAAATACGCTTGATTTATGAACCCCTAGTGGAGTGTTTACATCTCGTTGCACGAAATTAAATTCCTTACTGATTTCATATGCGAAAATTTCACCTAATCGGTGAATATTGGTACGAAAGCGCATACTATCCTTTTGGATTTCTTTGTCACGCATTTCAGCCAAAAAGTTGTTAGCTAGGGTGTTTTCTCGTGCAAGTACGAACATATCTAAAGATTAAATGTTAGTTAATGATGAACCGACTGATATTCTCCAATCAATTCGACTTGACAAAGATAGTAAAATTAGCTGTGCAACACACCTTTAAGATCGGTGTAAGGAACTTCAGTAAGATTTTTAGGAATTACACTGCCTGCTACGAACACGAATTTTTTGTCATAAATCTGTCTTCCGATGTAATAACTCACCCAAAATTCATTGCTCAATTGGAATAATTCGGGTTGAATAGGTTCAATTATTGAGGCCGTTTGAGCAGGCACATGTTCAAGCATATGACGTAAAATCGAGGTTTTCTTCTCTTCACCATCAATTGTTCCGTAGCCTTTTGTTACGATTAATACATTATCGATTCCAAAATCATTTTTATTAATGATTTGCACTAACCACTCTTCTTCGTTCGCCTCATTCATTTTCAAAGTTATTGCAACTTGAACTCCTTCTACAGGCTTAAAATCTAAATGTTCTTTCATAATAAGTTAAACGAGGGTTCCTTCAAATAAGTTTAAGATATGACCTTTTAATTTTTCTTCTACCTCTTTCATGTCCAATGCTCTGCCTAGTTCGGTTTGCATAGAGGTAACGTCCTTATCAGTAATCCCACAAGGAACAATGTTTTTGAAATAGTCCAACTGTGTATTTACATTGAATGCAAATCCATGCATCGTTACCCACCTACTAGTTTTAACACCTATTGCACAGATTTTACGTGGATTTTTTTGCTCAATGTGGTCTAACCAAACGCCTGTTAGTCCATCGATACGACCAGATTCAATACCATATTCCTGAAGCGTAATAATTACGGCTTCTTCTAAAAATCGGAGATATTTACCGATGTCGGTAAAGAAGTTGTCTAGGTCAAAAATAGGGTAACCTACAATTTGTCCTGGTCCATGATAGGTAATATCACCACCACGATTTATTTCGTAGTAAGTAGCTTCCTTTTCCTTGAGCTGTTCATCGTTTACTAAAAGATGATTTCGATCACCGCTTTTACCAAGCGTATACACATGAGGGTGCTCTACGAAAAGCAAGTAGTTTGGAGTAGAAACTTGTTCTTCGCCATTCTGTTCATTCTTGCGATTCTGAATTTTTTGATCAACGATGCCCTTAAAGAGTTTCTCCTGATAATCCCAGGCCTCTTTATAGTCCATTGCACCAAGGTGTTCGAATTGTATTGATTTATTTTTCATTGTTTATCTACCTCAAAACAATTGAACCTAATGGTTCAGTTCCCAATGCTTAAAGTTATTTAGGCGTTTTTCAGAGAGTTCTTTAAAAAGTCAATCACTTCAACAGGAACAGGATCAACTCCGTTGAACACTGCTAGTTCTACAGAAACCCAGTCAAAAAGATGGATGATGTAAAAAGCTTGTTCTAAAAAGGATGCTCCCTTAGCGTGAATTTCAATTACTTCACTGCCTTTTTTAGCAAATATGTCCTTACAGATGTCCATTCTCATTTTTACACGAGCATGATCGAATTCTGAGTGAAATATTGTAGTAACAGAGTTTTCGTACATATCTGCAGGATTAACCCAACCTACTAATTCGTTGTGGTTAAACTCAGGAAACACATTCACATGACAGAAATGTTTACCATTTTCATTGATTTGTTGTTGGTTACGAATCACGATAGGGTGGAAACGATCACCAGAATAGAAAATTGGAACTTTAGTGTGGTATGTTCTTGCTAAATCTACCGCACGTTGCTGAATGTTACTTTGGTTATGATTTAAAAGTGTAATTACATTCTCAAGTTCAATTTTAAAGCTATCCGAAATAAAATTATATGCTTCAAGTACATGTAAAAGTTGAATTACCGAGTAACCAATATTTGCACGAGGAGATTGAATTTGATTAGGAAGAATTGCTAAATCGTCTCCATTGTCATTAGCCATCATCTCTAGTTGTCCACCAGAAGTAATAGCAACAACTTTTGCATCCGCGTCTTTTGCCTGATGATATATAGACAATGTTTCTTCTGTGTTCCCAGAAAAGGAAGAACAAATTACTAAAGTTTGGTGATCTACAAAATTTGGTAAGTCATATGCTTTTACTACCGTGATAGGTAATTTCACTTCATCTCTGATAATAGAGCTTACAACATTTGCTCCGATTCCAGAACCACCTAATCCTGCAACGACGATATTAAAGATGTCATTTTCAGGTTCAGTTATTCTCATTTCCTTAGAAGTTACTAAGGCGTGTTTTATTTGGTTCGGAAAATCTTTTACTAAGTCTCTCATATTTAATCTGGAATTATGTCGCAATTTATAATATTTTTGGTCAACGATACAAAAATGAAGAAACTACTAACACACGAAATTGAGAGACTTGATGCGGAAGGGTTCAAACAAATTGAAAAAAGACCTGTTTTAATGGTTTTGGATGATATCCGAAGTATGCACAATGTTGGTTCTGCTTTTAGAACTTCGGACGCTTTTTGTATTGAAGGGTTGATTTTAGGAGGAATTACAGCCACACCTCCGCACAATGAGATCCATAAGTCAGCCTTAGGAGCAGAAGATGTGGTTCGTTGGGAGCATCAAGAAGATCTTGTTTCATTTATTGAAAAGAAAAAGAAAGAGGGTTATAGAATTGCATGCGTTGAACAAGCGGAAGGAAGTGTAATGCTTCAAGACTTTGCTTTGCAGGAACAAGAAAAGATTTGCGTAATCTTCGGAAATGAAGTTTTTGGGGTGAATGACAAATTAATTGAATTATCTGACTTGTGTTTGGAAATTCCTCAGTTTGGAACTAAGCATTCATTCAATGTGTCTGTTAGTATGGGGATTGTGTTGTGGCAATTATTAGGTAAATAATATGGAAATACCATTATCAATATTTAGTGATGAGCACTATATGAAGCAAGCGCTGGAACAAGCTAAACTTGCGTTTGAAGAAGGAGAAGTGCCGGTTGGAGCGGTAGTGGTTGCTAATAAAAAAATTATTGCTCGTGCTCATAACCAAGTGGAGCGATTGAACGATCCAACAGCTCATGCCGAAGTTTTGGCTATTACTGCTGCTAACAATGCATTGGGGAGTAAATATCTGGAAGATTGTACTTTGTATGTAACGTTGGAGCCCTGTGCGATGTGTGCAGGAGCATCTTTTTGGTCACAAGTTTCTAGAATTGTATTTGGTGCATATGATGCCAAACGAGGTTATCAGCAGTTCGATAAATCAATATTACACCCTAAAACAGAGGTTGTATCTGGGATAATGGCCGAAGAAAGCCAAAAGTTATTAAACGATTTTTTTAGGGAACTTAGAAATTAACTATATTTGACGAGGTTTGAGGCAGAGGTGATTTTGACTTAAACCTGAATTAACTTATACACATTTTAAACTTTAAATATTTGAAAAATGGGATTTGAATTAACAAAACTTCCTTACGCATACGACGCATTAGAACCGCATATTGATGCGAAAACTATGGAGATTCACCATAGCAAACACCACAATGGATATACTTCTAAATTGAATGCAGCTATCGAAGGTTCTGATTTAGCTAGCAAATCAGCCGAAGATCTGTGCAGAACTATGGATATGAGCAACATGGCTGTTCGTAACAATGGAGGTGGATACTATAATCATGATTTATTCTGGAACGTAATGTCTCCAAACGGTGGAGGTCAACCTTCTGGTGCACTTGCTGATGCAATCAACGAAGCATGTGGATCTTTCGAAGGATTTAAAGATGCGTTTTCTAAGGCAGCAGCAACAAGATTTGGATCAGGTTGGGCTTGGCTTTGTGTACACTCTGGTGGGAAGGTTGAAGTATGTTCTTCACCGAACCAAGATAACCCATTGATGCCAGGTGTTGGATGTGGAGGAACTCCTATCCTTGGATTGGATGTTTGGGAGCATGCATACTACTTGAATTACCAAAACAGAAGACCAGATTATATTGATGCATTCTTCAACGTAATCAACTGGGATGAAGTAAGCAGAAGATACGAGGCGGGAAAGTAAATTTTCCTTAGAATATTAACTTACGAAAGGTTGCTATCGAAAGATAGCAACCTTTTTTTTGTGCGAATAATAATTGGTCAAAAGCGAATAATAAAACCAAGCAAAAAGTTAATAGTGCCACCAATAAGTTTGTGTCATAACTAGATTGAATACAATTATGAAAACGACGCAACAAATATCACAGCATTTGCTAAAAGGTAAAAACAAGTGGATTGCTGTTTTGGTCTTCCATGCGATTAAAATTTTGGTTTTTGGAACCCTTCCTGCTCATGGTCAATACCCTGGAGCACATTATTATGTTCCGGAGAACGAAGAAGCACATTTTTATTATCACAACTATGCATTGGTTGATAGCGCAATAGTGAGAAGTGGCCCATCCATAAATTCATCTTTTGAAGGTTATGTAAGGCTTGGACAGCGTATAAAACTGCTGGATGCGAAAGAAAGTAAAGAAACGATTAAGGGAATTAAGTTGCTTTGGTACTATTGTGAATTTGATGGTAAGACGGGGTGGATTTGGGGAGGAAATATAAGTTCAAGAGCTTTTAGAAGTAGCGAAGATGCTTCAGAATTAATCCTTTGTGGAGTGGATCATCTTGAGAGTGATTTGAAAACTGGATCAAGTGCGTTGTATTTACAAATGAAAGTGTTAAAAAACGGAAAAATGATTGCGAAAAAAGTCTTTCCATCCCCAGGTTTTATGGTTGAAAATATTGGAAGAAAAGGTTTGAAAGGAGTTCATGATATGTTTGTTTTTCATTCGGATTGTGAAAGTTGCGGCTGTATAGTGTTAAATACGTATGTTACGTGGGATGGAAAGGAAATAGCGCTTTTGGCGAAAACTCAATATATAGGAGATGCTTGGGCGAGTGAAGGGCAAACCGTAATATTTCCTTCAGACCTAGAAGGCGAGCCAAATATGTTGAAAATTAGATATGATCTTGTTGATTGGG
>JAHDFW010000105.1:2608-13758 GCA_020627945.1 Cytophagales bacterium | reverse complement strand
TTCTGGTTGTCCCAATCGATTTGATCTGCATCCGCAAAATTCGGAAGAGGACGCCCCACAAGTCGAATTGAGTTCTCATTAATATACTTATCTACAGATTCACCAAGAAGGTTATTGATTTCATCAATCAAAACACTTTTCCCATACATCTTACGAATCATTCCCACAGGCACTTTACCTGGTCGAAACCCTTTCATAGAAGCTTTCTTACTATGCTCCTTCAATTTAGAATCTACTCTATCTTTGTAGTCTGCTTCTCCCAATTTAACCTCAATCGATCCCTGGGTTTCGTCAATCTTGTTTAATACAATATCCAATTTGAATACTTTTTTAATGTTTAACTCGATAATTAATCGCTTCAATATCAGTGATTTCTAAAAAAACACAAATCACGGTTCTGAAACGGAGCGCAAAGATAACATTAATGCTTTTGAAATAAAAACAATTAGCTAAAAGATGATGGTATAAATATTGTCACCAAACTAATTAGCTCAGGATTGACTTATCTAATTTAATCTCACTAAACGATTCTATTACTAAGTCTGCTTTAGAATAATCTTGCTTTTTAGAATTCGGACTTTTAAACGCTACACAGTAAATTCCTGCACGGTGAGCTGCTTCAATTCCGTTGGTAGAATCTTCTATTACGATACATTCGGACTTGTCATATCCAGATGCTTCATAAGCTTTTAGAAAAATCTCTGGATTTATTTAAGGTCTGCTCCACTTAGTTTATCATTAAAGTACTGATTAAATTCAAATCAATTCAAATCTTTCAAACACACTGTTTATGGTGTACCAAGAAGCTGAAGATGCCAAGATTAAGGTAAGTCCTTCTTGAAAAAAATGCTGAATAAGCTCTCTTACTCCATCTATTAGATCTAATTCCGGGTCCGTCCAAAACAAATCTTTGAAGTATCTACGCTTAATATCAACTAGTTCCTGCGGATCATTTGAGAGACCGAAGTGCTCCACTACCCTCTTACATACATTAATGGTTGATTGACCAGTAAAGGACTGATACAAAGTCTCACTTACATCAACTCCTACTTCTTTAAACATAGCATAATACGCTTTGTGATGCAGAGGTTCGGTATCTACAATCACCCCGTCCATGTCAAAAATAACTGCCTTGAATTTCATGATTCAAAATTAAGAATAGTTAATGTTTAATACCACCACTAGACCCACTTAATTAATATATTTGCAAACGAGACCTAACGTAAACAGTAATGATAGAGCAATTAGTCAAGGAGCAACGAGCTTATTTCAATACTAATGTTACCAAGCCTGTTAAATTTCGAAAAAAGCAACTCTCTGCACTAAAAAAAATGCTCATCGAAAACCAACAAGCTTTATTTGATGCTATTTATGAAGATTTTAAAAAATCTAAATTCGACACGTATACTACGGAACTGGGATTTATTTATCACGACATTAAAACTTGCATAAAACATGTTGATCGTTGGAGCGAAAAAACTAAAGTTTCTACTAACTTAATTAATTTCCCAGCAAAGAGTTATGTAATCGCTGAACCGTTGGGTGTTGCATTAATAATTGGCGCCTGGAATTATCCTTACCAGCTCTCTCTTGCACCTGTAGTTGCGGCTATATCAGCTGGCAATACGGTAATCTTAAAACCAAGTGAACTTCCTGCCAACACTAGCAAAGTAATGGCACAATTGGTGAGTAAATACTTTGACCCTCAATTCTTTACAATAGTTGAGGGCGGTATTCCAGAAACATCTGAATTACTGGCTCAAAAGTTCGATAAAATCTTCTTTACAGGAAGTGTTCCTGTTGGAAAAATCGTTTATGAAGCTGCAGCTAAACAACTCACTCCTGTAACGTTGGAGCTTGGAGGTAAAAGTCCAGCGATCGTAACTCAATCCTGTAATATAAAAACCAGTGCTAAAAGGTTAATCTGGTCCAAATTTTTAAATGCTGGTCAAACGTGTATCGCTCCCGATTACATGCTTATTCACAACTCTATTAAAGACCAGTTTCTAGAACAATGCGTGGTAGAACTCGAAGCCCAAAAACATTCCTTTTCAAACGATAATTATGTACAAATCATTAATAATCGCAACTTCGAACGCCTTTCTGAGCTAATTGAAAAAGAAAAAGTTTTTTACGGAGGCACAACCAATAAAGAAGAACGTTATATTTCTCCCACGATTCTTAACGATGTAGCATGGGAAGATAAGGTAATGCAAGATGAAATTTTTGGTCCTATACTGCCCGTAATTAGCTATTCAGATCTTGATGGGGCAATTGCAAAAATAAAATCCAGGCCCAAACCATTAGCTTTATACCTGTACACTTCAGACAAAAGAACAAAGCAGAAAGTATTGAACGAAGTTTCTTTTGGAGGAGGAGGAATAAATGATTCCGTGATGCACATTACAAACTCTAACTTGCCGTTTGGCGGAGTTGGAAATAGCGGTCTTGGAGCCTATCATGGTATAGCAGGTTTTAAAGCTTTTTCGCACTATAAAAGCATTCTAGATAAGCCTACTTGGTTTGAAAGTCAATTAAAATATTATCCTTTCTCCGACTGGAAACTGAAACTGATCAAAAAACTAATTGGATAAACGAATTAATTAATAGATTTGTCCAACTACATAACGACACAAATCTTTAATCATTAAATTTTTAGGTAATGGAAATTAGTCAATTTCAAGAACTCATAAAGCAAGGGATTCCTTCAGAACTTCCAGCTTTTAATGGATTGGATTCAAACGTAAGTCATGCCCCTAAACGTAAAGAAATCTTATCTGCCGATGAGAAAAAACTTGCACTTCGTAATGCTTTAAGATATTTCGATAAGAAACATCATACTGTGTTAGTAAAGGAATTTAAGGAGGAATTGGATAAATACGGACGCATCTACATGTACCGATTTCTTCCAGAATATAAGATGTACGCCCGCCCTATCGATCATTATCCGGGTAAATCCACTCAAGCGAAATCCATAATGCTCATGATCCAGAACAACCTAGATCATGCTGTAGCTCAACATCCGCATGAGCTCATCACTTACGGAGGAAATGGTGCAGTATTCCAGAATTGGGCTCAGTATCTACTTACCATGCAATATCTCTCGGAAATGACCGACGAACAGACGTTGGTTATATATTCTGGTCATCCAATGGGGTTATTTCCATCTCACCTAAATGCACCTAGAGTTGTCGTGACTAATGGTATGATGATACCTAATTATTCTAAACCAGATGATTGGGAAAAATTCAATGCATTAGGAGTATCTCAGTATGGACAAATGACTGCCGGTTCCTATATGTATATAGGTCCTCAAGGAATTGTACATGGCACAACAATTACCATTCTCAATGGTTGCCGAAAAATTGATAATCAAGGAACGAAGGGGAAACTTTTCGTAACAGCTGGTCTTGGAGGAATGAGTGGCGCACAACCTAAGGCTGGAAATATTGCAGGAGTAGTTTCTGTTACCGCGGAAGTAAATCCCAATGCAACTTATAAACGCCACGAGCAAGGATGGGTGGATGTTGTAATCAAAGACTTAGATGAACTCTGCGATCGTGTGCGAACTGCTGTCGAAAATAAAGAAGTCGTATCCATTGCTTACGATGGTAATGTCGTAGATGTTTGGGAAAAGTTTGATGAAGAAGGAATTTATGTTGATTTAGGTTCTGACCAAACTTCACTTCATAACCCTTGGGCTGGAGGTTACTACCCTGCTGGACTTACTTACGAGGAGTCCAATAAGATGATGGCTGAAGATCCTGAGACATTCAAGTCAAAAGTTCAAGAAACGTTAAGAAGACATGCAGACACTATAAATAAGCACACTGCTAAAGGAACATACTTCTTTGATTATGGAAATGCTTTTTTATTGGAAGCCTCACGTGCTGGAGCAGACATCATGGCTGAAAACGGCATTGATTTTAAATACCCATCATACGTGCAAGATATTATGGGTCCGATGTGTTTTGATTATGGTTTTGGACCTTTCCGTTGGGTTTGTACTTCCGGCAATCCAGAAGACCTCCAAAAATCAGATGATCTTGCCTGCGCGGTCCTAGAAGAAATTATGGAAGAGTCACCAGCTGAAATAAAGCAGCAAATGGCCGATAATATCCAATGGATCAAAGGTGCACAAGAAAACAAGTTAGTTGTCGGTTCTCAAGCCAGAATTCTTTACGCCGATGCTGAAGGGCGTGTTAAAATTGCGGAAGCATTCAATAACGCGATTCATGAAGGGTTTATCTCCGCTCCTATTGTTCTCGGAAGAGACCATCACGATGTATCTGGAACGGACTCACCATATCGTGAAACTTCCAATATCTATGATGGATCAAGGTTTACAGCAGACATGGCAATCCAAAATGTAATTGGAGATTCGTTTAGAGGAGCAACCTGGGTAAGTATTCATAATGGCGGAGGCGTTGGCTGGGGCGAAGTAATGAATGGTGGTTTTGGGATGACCCTCGATGGAACAGAAGAAGCAGACCAAAGACTAAAAAACATGTTGTTCTGGGATGTTAACAATGGAATAGCAAGAAGAAGTTGGGCAAGAAACCCTGACGCCTTATTTGCAATTAAACGAGAAATGGAAAGAACCCCAGAATTGAAAGTTACATTACCAAATTTAGTAGACGACGATCTTCTAGAGTAAATACAATCCTCTTTTAAAAAGTTTAAAGCACCCTTTTATCGGCTAATTACCGACGAAAAGGGTGCTTTTATCGTTAAACAAAAACGTTAAATTTTCTTACCGAAAAAAAATATTCGTTCACCGAAATAAAAATAGTTCTACCTAAATAAATTCTATCATTGCAACACACAACGAGAAATTAAACCTTTTATTAATGAAGAAATTATTTATTACAGGATGCATGGCTCTTATAGCTGGTCTTGGAACTCTCCAAGCTCAAAATGCTGACGCTAAATGGGGCGTTGGAGTTCATGTAAGTACTATTGATTACAAAGGAGATATTGGTAGTAACTTTTTTAAATTCCAAAACGGAATTGGTGGTGGAGTTCATGTTAACCGATACTTGAGCCCATCTTTTGACGCGCAAGGATTTATCAACTATGGTAAGTCTGGTCATACTGCAGACAGTTTATACAACTTCTCTGCTACTATGCTTACTGCAAACTTGAACTTGAAATATAAGTTCAACAACGGTTACATTTTTAAAGAAGAAGCGGTTATCGCTCCTTATTTACTTGCTGGTTTTGGAGAAACTTTCGTTCAAGCTCAAGGAGTAGGTAAAGAAATTGGTGGACTTGGTAACGTACCAAACCAACAAACTTATGATAAAACTACTTTCTCTGACTTAAATGTTGGTGCAGGTATTGGTATCAACTTTCGTTTAATGGAAATGTTAAACCTTTTTGTTCAAACTTATTACCACTACCCACTTAACGATCGTTACGATGGTTCTGGAAGACCTTGGGGTGAGTTTGGAAATGACAAAGTTAACGATAGATTCTTGAAGCACTCTCTAGGATTGACTCTTTCTCTAGGTAAAGCTAAGGATACGGATGGCGATGGTGTACCTGACAGCAAAGATGATTGTCCAGAAACTGCAGGTCTTGAGGCTCTTAACGGATGTCCTGATACTGATGGTGATGGTGTAGCTGATAGAATGGATGCTTGTCCTAAAGTTGCTGGATTAGAGCAATTTGGTGGATGCCCTGATACTGACGGTGATGGTATTCCTGATACTGAAGACAAATGTCCTAAAGTTGCTGGTGTGAAAGATTTCGGTGGATGTCCTGATACTGATGGTGACGGTGTTCCTGATTCTGAAGACGTATGTCCTAAAGTTGCTGGTGAAGCTAAGTGGGGAGGATGTGCTGATTCTGACGGTGACGGTATTCCTGATAACAAAGATGCTTGCCCTAACGTAAGCGGAACTGTAAACGGATGTCCTGATGGAGACGGAGATGGTGTTGCGGATAAAGATGATATTTGTCCTACTGTAGCTGGTATCGCTTCTAACAAAGGATGCCCAGAGGTTAAGCAAGAAGATACTAAGGTATTGGAAGAGGCTCTTCACGGAGTTAAGTTTGAGTCTTCTAAAGACATCATCAAATCATCTTCTTTCGCAATCCTTGACAATGTTGTAAGAATCCTTAAAGCTCACCCAGAGTACAAGTTGAACATCGATGGTCACACTGATAGCCAAGGAGATGACAAATTCAACATGGACCTATCTGTAAAAAGAGCAGAGGCTGTTAAGAAATACTTAGTAGATCACGGAATCGCTGATTCTAGATTGACTGCTGAAGGACACGGTGAAACTGTACCAGTTGCAACTAATGACACTGCTGCAGGTAGAGCTGAAAACAGACGTGTAGAGTTGAAAATTCAATTCTAATAATGAACTTAGATAACCGTAAGGTTATGAAGATTTAGACCCAAGGTAAGTTTTTCTTGCCGTTTTACTTAGAAACCATGCTGCAGAAGGTAGCATGGTTTTCTATTTTACAACCCTCCTACTTTTAGGGTAAAAAGTAATAATTCACTATTATTGCACAAACTTTTAAAAGAATATGAAAACCAAATACATCGTTGGAGGTTTACTCCTTGGGTCATTAGGCTGGCATTCTTGTCAACCAACAGAGCAGACGACTACAGAAGCACCTGCAGAAATAGTTTCTACAACTAAAATTGAAGTAGAAGAAAATTTCAAATGGAAAACGGAGCGTTTTGCGGATCTAAAAATTGTTCGTTATCAAATGCCAAGTTTCGAGAAGCTTAGCTTAAAACAACAAAAGCTCGTTTATTATCTTACGCAAGCTGGTTATGCTGGAAGAGAGATTATATGGGATCAGAATTACAGACATAACCTAAAAATTAAAAGAGCTTTAGAGAATATCTATACTACTTATCAGGGAGATAAAGAATCTACTGATTGGAAAAATTTCGAAATTTACCTGAAAAGAGTATGGTTTTCGAATGGAATTCACCACCACTACTCTATGGATAAATTCAAACCAGATTTTTCTAAGGAGTACTTCAACACATTACTTTCCGAAACCAATACTTCGTTAGTTGACGAAGCTATTGAAGTTATGTTTAACCCTGAATTGGACAAGAAGAAAGTAAGCCTTGATTCTAAAAAGGATTTATTGTTAGCTTCTGCTACAAACTTTTATGATCCAGACATTACTGAAAAGGAAGCTACGGAGTTTTACGAAGCGCTAAAAGATACTACTGACAAAACCCCTGTTTCTCACGGTTTGAACACAAAACTAGTTAGAGGTGCTAATGGATTGGAAGAAAAGCCTTGGAAAGTTGGTGGAATGTATGGTCCTGCTATCGAAGAAATGGTAAAATGGTTGGAGAAAGCAGCCGAAGTTGCGGAAAACGATGCACAAGGAAACGCTCTTAGATTGTTGGTTGAGTATTATAAAACTGGAGATCTAAAGAAGTTTGATGAATATAGCATCGCTTGGACAAAAGCAACAGAAGGTGATATTGATTACATCAACGGATTTATTGAGGATTATAATGACCCGATAGCAAAAAGTGGATCATTTGAAACCGTGGTGCAGATCAAAGATTTTGATTTATCTAAACGTATGTCTGTGGTAGCAGAAAATGCTCAATACTTTGAGGATAACTCTTCTATTATGGATGAGCATAAGAAGAAGAATGTTGTTGGAGTATCTTACAAAGTTGTAGAAGTAGCAGGAGAAAGTGGTGATGCGTCACCATCTACGCCAATTGGCGTTAATCTACCTAATGCGGACTGGATTCGTTCTACACATGGATCTAAATCTGTAAGTCTTGGTAACATTATTTCAGCCTATGATAAAGCTGGAGGTAAAGGAATGCTTCAAGAGTTTTGCTACAACGAAGAAGAAATCAGATTAGCTGAAGAGCATTCTGCTTTGGGTGGTAAAATGCACACTGCTTTACATGAGGTTATTGGTCATGCTTCAGGACAATTAAATCCAGGTGTTGGAACTCCAGATGTTACTTTGAAAAATTATGCTGCAACCCTTGAAGAAGCAAGAGCAGACTTAGTTGGACTGTATTACCTATATGATCAAAAGCTAATTGATCTTGGTCTTGTACCTTCTTTAGAAGTAGGAATGGCAGAATATCAGGGATATATCCGTAACGGCCTTATGTTACAATTGAGAAGATTAGAACCTGGTGCTATTATTGAAGAAGCTCACATGAGGAACCGTCAACTGGTGGCTGCTTGGGCTTATGAAAAAGGTAAAGCCGATAACGTTATCGAAAAAGTATCTAAAGATGGTAAAACCTTTTTCGTGGTTAATGACTTTGCTAAACTTAGAGTAATCTTTGGTGAATTGTTAAGAGAAATCCAACGAATTAAATCAGAGGGGGATTACGAAGCTGGTAAAAATCTTGTAGAAAATTACGGTGTTCAAGTTGATCAGGAAATTCATAAAGAAGTGATAGAAAGAAGTGAACCGTTGAACATTGCTCCTTATGGTGGATTCATCAATCCTAAAATCACGCCAAACACAAATGATGCAGGTGAAATTACAGGATTTACGGTAACTTATCCAGATGATTTCACAACTCAAATGCTGGAATACGCTAAGAACTATAGTTTCTTACCAGATGATAACTAATATTACCTGTAATATTTAAATAACAGGAACTTTTTTTAAGCCCTCAAGGTTGTTAACTTTGAGGGCTTTTTGATTTTTAGCATAGAATTAAAACATGATAGATTCGAAGAAGGTTGTGGTTGTAATGCCGGCTTATAACGCCGAAAAAACTCTAGAACAAACATTCAAAGAAATTCCTTTTGATATTGTAGATGATGTTATTCTTGTAGATGACAAATCCAATGACAATACTTCTGAGGTGGCTCTCCAATTGGGAATAAAACATGTGATTCGACATGATGAAAACAAAGGGTATGGCGGGAATCAAAAAACATGTTATAACAAGGCTCTGGAAATTGGAGCAGACATTGTCGTGATGTTACATCCAGACTATCAATATACTCCGTTGCTAATGGAAGCTATGGCATACCCTATTGCGCGTGGACTATTTCCAGTTATGCTAGGTTCAAGAATTCTGGGCAAAGGGGCTTTAAAGGGAGGAATGCCCTTGTACAAGTACATAGCAAATCGATTCCTTACTTTTACACAAAACATTCTAATGGGTCAAAAAGTAGCCGAATACCATACAGGTTATCGTGCTTTTAGTCGAGAGGTATTACAAAAAGTCCCGTTTAATACTAACTCGGATGATTTCGTATTTGATAACGAAATGCTTGGACAGATTGCCTACGCAGGTTATACTATTGGAGAAGTAACTTGTCCAACCAAATACTTTGAAGAAGCAAGTAGCATTAACTTTAGTAGAAGTATGAAATATGGCCTTGGTTGCCTTCGTGTTTCTGCTAGCTACAGACTTGCTAAGTGGGGGGTTAATATTAAACTCTTTGAATTTTAACATTAATAAAATTTCCAGGTTATAAATTATTCAGGATGGGCAATCTATATTGGTTATTAACCATAATAGTGATAAGCAGTAATACTATATTAGGGCAAACCATACCTAAACGTATATTACCAGAATTACCTTCCAACACAATATATTATATAACGCAAGACTCTAAAGGCTTCTTTTGGATCCTAACCGATCAATCAGTTTGCAGGTTTGATGGACAACATCTTGAAACTTTTAAAGCTAAGGATGGCTTAGCGTGCAGTGAAAACTTCCAGGTTCATGAAGACTCTAAAGGGAGGCTATGGTTTCTTTCTAATAATGGCAAAGTGTGCTATTATTCCTACAAGGATTTACAATTCCACAGGATCAATCTAAAAGACAACTACCCTAGTCCGTTAACCTGTTTTTACGAGGATTCTCAACAAAATATTTGGTTAGGAAAACGCTCTGAAGTTGTAAAACTTGATGGAATTAATCTATCGATTTTAAGTTCCATTTCAGTTAAATGGGCCCAGCATATTTTTGAAGATAATAATAAAATCAAAGTGTTGAACAATTATGGAGTTTATGAAGTAAGGAATAACAAAAAGCAACTTGATACAATTTATAGGTTTCAATTTAAAAGAAAAAGCTATATATATTCTTGTTCTCCCTCCGACTCTAACATCATTTTCTCACATAATCAAAAGCTTTTTCACTATCGCATAAATACTAACGAAATAGACACGCTCAACTTAAAATACGAAGTGAGTAGTCTAAATTATTACAACAACTTTGTTTTTATAAATGGTAGAACTGGGAGCATTAGATTAAACTCTAATTTAGACACTCATGACACTCTACTTTCAGGAACTTTTACTTATTGCTCTTTTGTAGATGAATACGGTAATAATTGGATTGGCACTCAGGACAAAGGACTTTTTTTTATTGGATATTCTCCTTTTAATATTCATACGGCCAATGATGAAAATATTAGATGTTTTGAGAATGCAAATAAAGACATATTTTCGGGTGACAAATTTTACTCAATTCAAGGTAAGAGAAAGCAACACCAACTAAATTCTCCAAGTCGAATAAGTACGTCCGCAAATCAAGTAATTATTCAATCATCGATACTCAGAGACTATTCAATTTTTTGGAGTAAAGACACTATAAGTAAACATTTTAGGTCAGGCAATAGAGATTTTTATTTGTATCATGATAGTCTCCTTATCACATTAAGAGGAAGAAGTGTTATTTCCCAAACTATTCATTACCAAAATCACTCAGACCGATTAAAAAATAACGCCGTTAAACTTGGGGCTCAATTATACAGAATCCAACCCTTAGATGATAATGGCACATTGCTCTTAGGTACAGCAAACGGAATTACTAGATTCAGTCTAGAATCAAAAAAAGAAATTCCATTTGGTGAAGAACAGGTAAAGGCGCACTCGATCTTCCGCGATTATTTAATTACCTACATTACTAAATATAAAAATCGTTTTTATTTGGGGACCAAAGAACATGGAATTTACAGCATTAACACCGATTTGGATCCCAATAGTATAGATTCAATACCTGGTTTATTAGAAGTTCGAAAAATACGCTTCACCGAGGATAAAATGTATGTCTTAATGGGCAACAAGCTTCTCGTAAAAGCTAATCGACCAAAGGCTAATTTTGTTGAAATACCATATTTCAGTTCCAAATTCGAATCTATTAATGATTTAGC
>JAHDFW010000105.1:0-2508 GCA_020627945.1 Cytophagales bacterium | reverse complement strand
GGTAATATTATATTAAAAAACCTTCCGTACGGAAATTACCAACTGTTAGTAAGATCTAGCCTTAATAGAGACTGGAAATATGGTAAATCTACGGCTATTAATTTTTGTATTGCTCCGCATTACTATCAAACTTTATGGTTCAAATCTGTCATAGGAATATTAATTATTGCTTTTATTTACCTGTTCTTCAAGGTTAATATTCTTTCATACAATCGAGACATCACCCGTAAATTAATGGTCAGTTTAATTAACAAACTACGACCACATCAAGGTTTAAAAATCACCATTAAAAACATAATCGATGGAAGTGTGACCCAAGTTAATATCTCTAAAATTAATTATATATCTGCCGACAACAATCACATCCAGTTCTTTGTCGAAGATGATAAGGTAATCACGGTGCGTAACACTCTTAAATTGGTGCAAGAAGAATTAGATTCTAAATGCGAATACATGCTTCGGATCCACCGGTCGTATATAGTAAATAGAAATAAAGTCGAAGCAGTCCACGGAAATTTTGTGAAGGTTGCAGGACAACAATTACCAATAGGAAGGTCGTATAAAAAGCAATTTTTAGAACTTTTAGATCCCAAAAATTAATATTCCTCTTTCTTATCCCTACAAATTACGCCTCTATCACTCATAGAGAGCTTTACATTCACCTCGATTTTAATGTTGTTTACCACAAAACCTTCACTATAGCTGTAGAAGTTCTTTTTCATGTATCTATTTGTAGGATATAAATTATCTTAATGTAAAACACAAAAACATGAAAACAATAAAATTAATGCTTAGTAGCCTGACGTTGTTGGCTATATTCTGTATCAATTCTTCCGCTCAAGCCCCAGACGGAGCTTTTGGTTTCTATTCATTCTTTGATCCCATATCAGATCAAAACTTTACTGGACCAATGGAAGATGGTTTAAGCGTAAGGTCTCCAGCAATTTTTATTACTCCCGCAATTCATGATGCCGGTAATAGTCTTGTTCAATACCGGGTAGAAATGGCTAGGGATCCTCTATTTGAAAATGATTTACGCACTCGTATTGGAAATAATAACAATCAACCATTAGGAATACCAACTCAAAGAAATTATTGGTTCAACCAATTAGAATGCAACACTGACTATTTTGTTCGTACATCTACTAGTATCAACGGAGGAGAATCCTGGGGAGAGCCAAGCCCAACATTTACCATACACACCATAGCTCTAGGTAATGGACGAATAAGAGATTATAATGCATTCTTCGATGGAACTACTATTACTCGACATCTAGATGTATTTGGTGGACTTGGTACTAGATTGATTTATAGAAATTATGCCAATGCATCAGATCCTCAAAATTTAACACCTGAACCGAGCGTAAGAGGATATAGACTTAGAGCCAGAAGTGAAAACGGAAATGAGCAATTTCTGGAAGTTTTAGTAAATTCAAACAGTACTTCTGGAGGAACCGGAGAAATCAATTTCCCTCTATCTTTAGATGGACCAAATGGTATGGGCTATTGTAATCGGGTTTGGATTTCAACACAAGCCGCATATGGGATTCACCCAAACGGCAGCTTGGAAGAGTTTGAAGATTGTTATGGGATGGAAGTCGAATTAGATAGGCTAACAATCCACCACCCTATGAGTCCAACACCTTGTGATGATATTCAACCTGCCAGAATGCAAAACTCAAGTCCGTTTAGTGAGCCATTTATATCTTATCAAGTATCTCCTAATCCTTTCACGTCCGTGTTCTCCTTAAAAGTGCCTTACACACAAACCATACCTCTAAACATTAGTATCTCAACTCCTTCTGGTATAGTGATATATAAGGAAACAAGTACTACTAATCAAAATAATCTATTAGGCGCTAACCTCAAAAGAGGAATGTATTTTGTAACAATTCAATATGACGGAAACGTAGATTCGTTTAAAGTAATTAAAAACTAACAAGTACGTATCAAAAAAACTTTTGATCTATAAAGCCTCTCGAAAATAGCCGAGGGGCTTTATGGTTTAGGAAAGAAACAACCTACTCAATCATAGGAATAAGTCCTCTAACACCCATATCCACTACGGTATCTCCTTCTGTTGGTTCGAATGTTCCATTTGCATTACCATCCTTCCATTCAAAACTATTGTTTATTGAAATAGAGCATACCACTGTTACGTCTTCAGTTTCACTTCCTGTGATCTCAAAAGGAGTTCCGAATTCGCCTGTTACCAAGCATGAACCTACAGGTATTGCAGACACTGCATGTAATGGATTAGGTACTGTGGTGGCTCCTTCTGGAGCTTGACCTTGAGATACTGGCACTCCTGCAAAATCCGTTTCAAAAGCCCAGTACCCTTGTTTTTTATTCTCATTAACCGTAATAGTTTCTTTATCTACATTGTAAGAACGAACATAGGTATTTGCTCCAACAAACGAGGCAATCGTTCCTTGCAAATCTAAACCTTGCGACCGAAAATCAATTCCATAATTCTGATACGAAAGTGAAATTCTTAAATATTTATAA
>JAHDFW010000104.1 GCA_020627945.1 Cytophagales bacterium | reverse complement strand
CCCGTTCTAACTTACCATGCTAAATCCAGTTTCATGAATCTAACCGAAATTCACTTCAAGGGTATGGAGTTCTTTCTCGTACAAATAACGTACTTTCCACAAATGTGCTTCACAGGATTTTTTAACAATAGCTAACCCCAAACCAGTACTATTTTCATTTGCACTGGATTTTTTAAATCGCTCGAACAATAATTCCGGATTCTCTTCAAGTGGTTTACCACTATTCTCTATTTTAAGTCCCTGATCGGTAAGTGTAATCGATATTGATCCTTGTGGAATATTATGCGAAATGGCATTTTTTATGAGGTTGTAAAATATGGTAGAAGCTAGAAAATCATTTGCCTCCTTTTTAACATCTGGAGTGATATATGTCTCTTTTGTTAAATGCTTATTCGCAATAATTTCTTCGAATTCATCCAAAATCTCATGCAGAGTAGCACTTATATTTAATTCACTATTTATTGGGTATTGCTTGTTTTCAATCTTACTAATTAGAAGTAGAGACTTATTCATCGTAGACATTCGATAAGTTGAAGTATAGATCATACGAATGTCCGATATTTGATCTTCTGATAAAGAAGGGTTCTGCATCAGGCTTTCTACTTTAGAATTAATAATAGCCATAGGCGTTTGCATTTCATGTGATGCATTCTCTGTAAACTCTTTCAGATTCAAATATTCCTGATTCAATAAAGCTTTTTGTTCCTTGATAATTCTGTTTCGATTAAAAGCAAAAATTAAAAACAAAATTAAAACACCGGCCAGTATTACGGATGCTACAATAATTACCGACGTCTTAGTCTTTTGATTTTCTTTTTCCTGCCGTTCTAACTGCAAGGATTGCTCTGCTTGTAGAGAGTCTGCATAAATTTTACGTTGAAACTTATATTTAACCTCATTTTCGGCAAGGGCTGCTGTTTTGTCTGTGCTAAAATACTCTTTGGTTTCGTCTAGTAAAAGTTCTTGATATTTTAATGCTTCCTTATAATTCCCCAAAGCTTTATGCGCTTCAGCTAAACATTCATAACAGTACTGATACCCATCCACAAATTCATTTGTCTTACTTATTTCGTATGCTTCTTCACACAATGTCAGGCTTTTTGCTGGGTCATTCAGGGTAAGATAATTAGTAGCATTTATAGTCAATGCGTTTATATGGTTAATATGGTCGGCTATCTGACGAGATTTTTGGATTCCTACGTTTAGGCAGATGATGGAAGAATCTATTTTCCCTTCTTGCTGGTACATATATCCTAATACTCGAGCAGCATTGGCAGCCAATTGATTGTACTCTTTTCTTACAGCAATATTGAGAATATTAGCCTGACTACTAATAGCATTTTCCTTAATCCCCATTTCATATTCAAGATAAGACAGTCCTCCAAGCGCATACAATTCCAACATCTCATCACCATATTCTTTGGCCCATTTCACCTCTTGTTGATAATATGTACGAGCTTTCTCTTTGTCAAAGGCATAGAATAAATTCCCTAGGTTATTCGCCAATTTAATTTTCACCCTTAGCGATCCTGAACCAGCATCTTCTGCTATATTTAACGCGTTTTGATAAATGCGAATGGCTTTAGGTTCATTTCCTATCACTTGATACCAATTCCCTAAATTCCGCATACATTCTGCTTTTAACTCAGGAACATTGGCATAGGAAAGTGCTGATTCTAAATTAATTTTAAGTGAATCTCTGTTTTGAATAACGGTATAATATTCCGCCATTAACATATACGACTTGTGGATGTAGACAGAATCATTAAGTTTAAATGATGCCTTAGTAAATTCTTTGGCATTCAATAGTGCTGAATCCTTGTTTACATAGAATTGTTCATTAATTAATTCGTAAAATGCATCTAAACGAACAGGCAAGGAGTTCTCCTGGTTTTTATAAATATCCCGCAAAGAATCAGACTGAGCTTGAAGTCCTATAAAGCTAGTTAAGATTACGAAAATTAGTATGTAACGCCCAAGTGTCATGATTATTCATCAGTAAATTTATAACCTATTCCATACACCGTTTTGATGTAGTCATTCCCCCCAGCTTTTTTAACCATTGACCGAACATTCATCACATGATTATATATAAACTCAAGATTATCATGATCTAACGCGTGACCTTTCCAAAGGTATTCAACCAACATTTCTTTGGAAACAACCTTGTTTTTGTTGGCGATGAAGAACTCCACAATTTTATACTGCTTTGGGGTAAGATTAAGTGGAGTATTATTAATTTTGAATACTCTTTGTTCTGGGATTAATTCCCATTCATTAAATTTAACGCTGGTTTCATTATTAAAATTCTTCCTTCTAAGAATGGCCTTTATTCTTGCGTTCAATTCCGAAAGGTGAAAGGGTTTGGTAATGTAATCATCGGCACCTGTATCTAACCCAATTAATCGATCATCTAGCGAATCTCGTGCTGACACAATAATTGTAGAAATGTCAATTTTATTTTTCTTAATCCAATGAAGAATTTCCAGTCCAGTTCCATCTGGCAAATTCACATCCAAAACGAGTACAGTGTATCCTCCCACTAACAACTCGTCTTCTGCATCAAACTTGTTCAATACACCTATACATTCATACTTTTCAGATTGAAGGTAAACGCAAATCGAACTATTAAGTTCCTTTTCGTCTTCAACGACTAAGATTTTCATCATACAAAGGTAGAATCTTCCATTTCAAGATCAAACCTAGTAGATAAATCTAATGAAAATCTCAGGTTTCTATTACAAAAGCTTTTTCTGTTGATCGATAGCATAGCTTTTAATTTTTCTGTAATCAAAACCACCGCTCAAATTTGCAGAAAAACTGCAGGTTCTTCTCCCTAGAAAATAGCCTACAAATTATAGGTTATACAGATTTTGATTATTCATGTAATAGATAGGAACTTGTTGCACTTCTATGTTCAACTACTTAAATCAGTACAATCTGGATATGGGTTAAGCTATTTCTTACAATCTTATAAAAAAGTAATCCGTTTTGAAATATTTAATCAAAATATTTTTGTTTTTTTGTTAAAATGTGATGTTGAAGAATTGTTTATTTTTAATAGATTTTGCAGGTAAAATTATAGATAAGTATGTACGGATTGGTAAATAAAGCTGCCCACAAATTTGTGGTTACTGGGCATGGAGAACAAGTTTGGAACGAGATCAAAGAAAAGGCTGGTATCGATGTAGACACTTTTGTGAGTATGGAAGCTTATCCTGACGAAATCACATACAAAATTGTTGGTGCAGCTTCTGAGTATCTTAAAATTGATGCTCAAGTTATTTTGGAAGAATTTGGTAAATATTGGATAGAATATTCCATGGTAGAGGGTTACTCTCATCTTTTGGAATTGGCTGGCAATACATTTCCTGAGTTTCTAAAAAACCTAGACAATATGCATTCATATATTGCCCAATCTTTCACTGAATTAAGACCCCCTTCTTTTATTTGCAAAGAAATTGACGAAAACACTCTAATTCTAGAATATCATAGTGAACGACCTGGTCTTGCAAGTTTTGTGGTTGGATTATTAAAAGGGTTAGGTAATAAATTCAATTTGGAAGAGGTTAGTGTTGAGTATTTAGGGCAAATAGAGGGGAAAGAAAATAGTCACGAATATAAAGTGTGTTATAAGTAAATTTAATGTTGGATGCGATTATGGACGCAAAAACCACGTTTTGGAATGACCATCGTTTAAATGAACTTTTCCCTTTTCATTTAGTACTTGATAAGAATCTTAAGATTAAGAAGGTTGGCCCTTCAATCAAGAAAATTCTAGACCTGAACATAGATCACTTATTTTTTGAATATTTTGAGATATCCAGACCAAATAACGTAACTTCTTTTTCAGATATACTGAAGCACAAAGAGTCATTATTTTTATTTAACTCTCTTCAAAAAAGTCAGTTTAAATTTAGAGGCCAAATGTACTTTGATCAACAAGAAAATTACTTGTTTTTCCTGGGCAGCCCCCTATTAAGAAGTTTTAATGAGCTTAACGATTCTAATATCACGCTAAACGACTTTGCCGTTCATGACAATACAAGTCATTTTTTATTCGCACTACAAATGCAAGAGATTGCACTAAATGATACAAAAGTACTTTCAAAAAAAATTAAAGATCATAATGACTACCTAGAAAGTACAAATGAATACTTGGATTTAATGGTATATCGCATGACGCATGACTTGAGGGCTCCTGCATTAAACGTAGGAAACATGCTCGGTATGTTAAAACAAAGTTTAATGCTTGAAGAGGATTCGGACGAGCAAAAAATATTTAAATACGCAGAATCATCCACTAATAAATTATTGGATACGATAACCAGTTTTATTGAGTTAGCCAAGTTCAAAAAATCTAAGAATGCCTCACCGATAACTTGTAATTTAACTGAGAATTTTGAACATGTAGAAAACCTGTTAAATCACGACATTTTAAATCATAATGTAATAATTAATAAGGACTTCCGTAAGGCAAATAATATCTATTGCGTAAAAGAAGACCTCATAAGTATTTTGCAAAATTTATTATCCAATTCCATTAAATATAAATCTAACGATCGAATTCTAGTGGTGGATATTACATCTTCTATTAAGGAGAACGATGTGCACATCAAATATACTGATAATGGCGTTGGGATTGACTTAGCTACTCATAAAAACAAACTATTCTCTATATTTAGCAGATTTCATTCGGATACAAAGATAGAAGGAACGGGAATTGGATTATATTTGGTTAAACAATTAATAGACCGCTACAACGGCACAATTACTGTTGAAAGTCAAATAAACAAAGGAACTTCGTTTTTCATAACACTACCTAAAGGAAACAAATAATGAGAACTATAGATAAAATATCTAAAATACTTTTAGTTGACGACGATGAAGTAAATAACTTTTTTAATAAATCCCTTCTTACTCGCCAGTTACAATTTAAGGGGGAAATTAAAATTTGTGTTAACGGAAAAGAAGCTTTAGAATATCTAGAAACGGAAATCCAAAAAGGAATTTATAACAGCCCCGATCTGATTTTTTTAGATATTAATATGCCTGTCATGAACGGCTTTGAATTTATGACTCATTATGAACAACTGCCTGAAAATATGAAAGCTAAAATTGTCGTTTGCATGCTTACCAGTTCTCTTAATGAGGAAGATATAGAAAAGGCTCAACAATTCGATTCTTTGAGGGAGTATATTCATAAACCTCTGGGAGTCGAAGAGTGTCTTTCCATAATAGAAAAACACATTAAAAATTAGCAGGTATTCCCCTTTCAAAACTTCTCTAAATCAATCCAATTTTAAACTATTGGTAAACATTGTACTTTTATCAACGTCTTTTGCTAAAGAGAATTATTTACTATGATTCCTAGGTTCCTATTTCAAATCCAATCTAAGTAGCGTTCTGCTGACTCTGTAATATTGAGCTCTCTATCTGTATCAAACTTGTTGGTTGCAGAATTTGTTTTTATATCAAATGACTCAAGAAAGGAGCAAATAGACTTGTTCAGTTCCAATTCATCATCAACTACTAATACCGATGTCATATTGCAAGGGTAAATTTAATTCTTCAGGAATTCTGCGGAAAATTTGCAACACAAATACAGCCGTTGAAAAAATTAAAGAATCATAAGGTTCATTTCTAACTACTTTCTTAGGTAGAACTCGAGTTATTCAATCACAAAACCACTATTTCTCATGTGGGTCTCTCCTATTAATTTTATCAAATACCTTCCGCTACTTAAGTTAGTTGTATTTATTTGATTCCCGTTCAACCAATCTGCACTTACTATTTTTCCGTTGGAACTATAAATTTTATAATAGATTTTCTCATTTAGCTTGTTTTGTACATTAAGGGAGGTCCCCGACTTCAGGGTAGTTGGAAAAACTTTAAGCGATTCTATTTGTTCGTCCTTAACACCTACATTATAGCAGTTATCAATAACGATAAAATCGGTAAGCGTCTGTGTACTTGTACCAAATGCATCTGTTACTTTCAAGGTTACATCAAAGGAACCAAAATCAATATACTGCACGGAAGGGTTTTGCTCATTCGAGGTTTCTGGGCTACCTCCTTCAAAAGTCCATTCCCAACTGACCGCACTATCGCTAACAGCCGACCGATCATGAAAGTTAACAAAGTTGCCTGGACAACGCTCCATAATATTGTCCATACTAATCAAAGCAGAAGGTGGGGTGTTTTCGTAAAATTCACACTCGTACGCACTTCTATTGGTTCCGTTACGTAATTTACCTTTCCTGTAATAAGGAATCAAACGAACCGAATTGGTGCTTAGTGGTAACTTGTTATTAAACAGTTGCCAATCCATGCTATTATTCCTATAGTAAACGGCTCTTCGTGTTCCTATATAAACTCCTCCATCAGAACCTCGTTGATGCACAATATTTGTAATATATTCTCCATCTAAGGTGGTAGAAGAATAGTCAACATAAGTATCTCCACCATCGGTAGATTTATATATTTGATTCCCATCCATATCAGGAAAGTCCTCATACATAGAAGTCCTTGCTACCCAAATTACATCTGGATTTTTAGAATCGACTGTTATATCATACGGAACCCAAGAATCAGCACCTGTTAAGCTAGCCGGGGGAGTTATTTCAATCCATGTATCACCAAAATCACGAGTTCTCCATATCTTTTTTGCATCCCACCATCCATCATAAGTGCAGACATACATTGTATTTGGATCCGACCATGCGACCTCTATTTTAGTAACTGTAGTGCTTCTAAAATCATGTACTAATGTGAAAAATGAACCATCGTTGTATGTGATCCATAACTTACCTTCTTCTCCAATCAACGAGGCATTATGGCTATTAGGGTGAAAAGCTATGTTACTGGAATTACCGACTATATATGAAGCATTTGGCAATTTGCTAAAAGTAGAACTTTGGAAGGCTACATCTCTATTTCCAGATAAAACATGTTCACCATAGTCATCATATACTTTCCTAGAGTCACCTGGGTTTACAAAACCTCTTACGCCATCTCCACCTCCTGTACATAACCAACCATTCACATACACATCGTTATCTTTTAATAAAGTACCATTATGATAGGCTCCTCCTAAAATCACTTCTCCATCCCAATGACCCACACCAAACCCCCAAAAGTCAGTACCTTCAATTCCTTTCATTTTGCGATCAAAAGTTGCTCCATCATTTTTAGAATAGAAGATCCCCCCATCGCAAGACAACCAAATTTCATCTCCACTATATTTGATATCATGAATATCTGCGTGGACATAATTCGACTTATAAGAGTGGCTCCACTTCGCTGGACAAGTAAATGTACTCCCCCCATCCGAAGATATCCATAAGTTAACTCCCGCTACAAAGACTTTATTGGAATCATTATCATCTACTTCCAACGCTAAATCATAGTAATATTGCCCTCCATCATCGGTACCATCATCAGCCCATCCCATTAAGTTTTGATTACTTGAATTTGGAACTCCAGCTTCTTCTGAACCACAACAAGAGCGTTGCCATGTCTCACCTTGATCACTACTCACATACATTCCATACAAACCTGACCCTCCATTCGCTGCACCTGTACACAACGCATAAACTTTGTTAGGTGCATGAGGAGTTGTAGCCAATTCCGTTCTTTTTTGTTCATCTGGCGAAGTTGGTGATGGCCAACCCGATGATTTCAATGTAAAGGTCAAGCCGTTATCCGTTGACTTATAAAATTCCGTTTGATCATTTATTTCTCTCACTACATAAATTATTGACGGGTCAGAAGGGTGAAACTCTAATTCTTGAAAGTCACCACTCATAATTTCACTAAAATTTGAGCCTCCATCCGTGGAGCGATAAAGTCCAAAATCGGAACAAACGAAAAGTAAATTATTATCAGCAGGAGAAAGTCTTATTTCTGGAATATAATGTTCTTTTGCTCTAAAGTTAGCATCTCCAATTATGTTCCAATTCGCACCACCATCGATCGTTTTGTATAAACTATTTGATGCTCCAAAATAAACTACCTCATCATTTACATGATCAATTTCAACGGCCACAATTGAATTAATCAACATCTGATCCGTAATTGAAATCCAGTTATTTCCTTTATCAACGGATTTCCAAAGACCAGCCGTAGCCGTGCCAGCGTATAATAAACTATCATTGGTACTCGATTGCTCTACGGTGTAGATGTGTGCGGCACCTGCAGCATAGCTCCGACTTACCGATTCTTTGTCAAAATCAATCGGTCCTATTCCTTTCCAAGGAGAAGTTGGTGTTCTTGAATTAAGAAGTGCTTTCGAGTTTTCTAAATAATTGGTAGTACTTCTTTCTAATTCTTTTTTCCTTTCTATACTTAATTCTATTGGTGCTTTATCTCTAGCGAAAGATCTTAACCAACGTTTGTAATATTGAGTATGTTGATTTTTAACAAACTCGTGGGTCTGATAATACTTTTCAAACTGGGAAATGGTCTTTTGCGGATCCGATTTTTCTGAATACATGGTTTTAACCCATTCTGGTAAGTTCTCCTGAGCACTCCAATAACCATATGATACTTCTGGTGATTTAAACATTTGAGCATGGACCACCAAATTGCTCGCAATAAATGCAAGCACTAATATTTTTTTCATAACAGCAACTTTTCAACAATCTAAACAACTAGAGTTCAAGGATAAACGTTTTTTTGGACTTTTAAAAACTTATCCCATTGTATTGCATCTAAAATACTGACAGTAACCATCTCAATATTATGAGATTATGCAAGGTGTTTTGATTTACCTCATAGAAAGGAAAAGCACAATTATTGGTACTTACAATATACTTCTCAAAAACTATAATTATAAATTCCTACGCTGAGTTAAAGCTCTCCTCGAGTTATTAAATTCATCCAAAGAATCTTACTCCTAACCTATAAAATCAGTTAAAGAACGTTGTGAAAATCACCTAATTTTAGCCTTATTCAACTGCTGGATTCACATAATAACTAGGTCTTACAATATGAATTGCCTCATCTATTGCATGATGATGATTGAACAGAACATCCCACACGACACATAAAACTATAACCACCGTAAGCAATGCAAGGCTTCTCAAAAATAATTTTTCTCCTTTTGATTTCGTAACTGTTGACATATTAACTTTTCTGGTTTACCAAATGTAAATTAACAATTGAATTCTGTAGAAAATATGAAGAACTAATGATGGTTACATTTATAGCGCAGATAAGCATACTATCGATCGCAGAAAACTTATCTGGAGCCAATGCACAAGTATTGCCCATATCAGATAGGTAACTGCAAATCTCAGTTGCCAGCTCTTCTTCATCTTCGACAACAAGGATTTTCATTAACATAAAGTTCTGCTTTGTATGGCAATAATAAAAACAGAATCTAAAGAAAATTTAAAGAAGTTCTAAAGACACAAGAACAACATTTCATTTAATCACCTTCAACTTGATAGGTACCACATCTGATTAAGGAAGGGAAGCCTACAATATGAGTTAGAATGGAAAAGCTACCTCAAACAAAAAAAGCACAAATCCCATGAGACTTGTGCTTTCAAACTTTAGTAAAAGACTACTTCGTTAATTATAGGTATTACTTAAATCCTTCCAATTTTGATCTGCCTTGTTTTTTAATTTGGCATGATCCTTTTCCGCCAACCAAAGTTGTTTAGCATCTAACTCGACATTATTTAAATACAGATAATATTTACCGTCTTTAACTATAAACTTATTAGGGTCTACTCTAAATTTGGCTCCTGCATAAATACCGAATGCACAATAGCCTCCATACTGGGGCAGGTACTTTTCCGGGTTCTTATCGAATGTACTTTTTTGTTCTTGAGATGTAAAATAATAGATCACTTTGTTATGTTCCGATTTATAATTCTTGTTCCCAATTTGAGCAAGTTGTAAATCCAAATATGACACTGGACTATATCCTTGCAAAGCCATATTACTATTATCAATATTGTTCTTCATTTTATCTTGAGCCGAAAGTGTTATCGACGTCAAAAGCAATAGTATAATTATACTTGATTTTATCGTTTTCATCTTAATTCAATTTTTAATTCGAAATAATTATTCGTTAATGTTTTTTTTCTGATTTATCTAGGCTAACAACCACCAAAACAGCCACACCATTAGCCCAATAGTAATATGCGTCAATTCCTTCAAAAGAAAATATAAAAGGAGTAACTATAAAAACTATAGCAACCAGAAAATCAACTATTAAATGTACTTTATAAGAAATCACACGAATAACACCGAGATGGTGATCCGTCAAAAGCGTAAGTACAAAGGCCGCAATTCCGGTCCCCACAGACAGATATAAAGCCAACGAATGTGAGCTTCCTAATCCAAATACAAAAGGCAATATCATCAACGCTATCGCAACAGGATAGTCTAAAAAGGCGTGAATTCTTTTCGTAATAAATTTCATAATTCAATTTATTTTAGTGCTAAAGTAAACTACTCTGCGTTGAAGTATTCTTCTTGTACAACTTCCCCATTTTCATTCCAAACACGTCTTATAATTTCGTGCCAGTAAACTTTACTTCCATCTTTCATATTAAAATCAAAAGTAAACTCTGAAGCAGAAACATTACCATCAACAATGGAGTGATGATGCGTTATTCCATTAACGGCAGCAATGGCTCCAGCAAACCCTTCCATTTTTGCGACCATCTCTGGCTTTCCCGTTGTTTTTCCTTTTCCATAATCAGAAGTGGCTGCATCTTCTGCAAAAAATTGTTTTACCGCTTCTACAATAGCACCTTGACCTACAAGGGCATCCATTTTTGTAAGTTGTTCTTTAATATTCATCTTATTTGATTTTTAGTGTTTAACAAATTGTACACTGCAAAGATGAATGATAAAGTAATCGTGAATACTACAAAAAAGACGCTATAAATTGCACATTTTAGTTTTGAAAGTAGTGGGAGTATTTCCCGTATAATGTTTGAAAAAGCGTGTGAAATGATTAGGCTCTTCGAATCCTAATTGTATAGATATATCTGCAATAGATTGCCCTTCTAGCAACATAACTTTTGAGGAGTTTATCAATTCTAATCGAATCAGCTGTCCTAGACTGGCATTCATTTTTAATCGTACCGATTTAGACAATGTTTTAACCGAAAGATTCATTTTGTCGGCATAAAAGCCCAAATTGCGTTCGCTTTTATGATGTGTTTTAAGTAGCTCAATTATGTTTTGTGTAAATCTATCTCGATGTTCAAAATCAAAATTCTCTCTGAATTGACGCGGAGTCAACCCGGTTGAGTTTTTAAACACACGGTTGAAATATCCATCATCTTTAAAGCCTAATTTATAAGCTATTTCTTTCACACTTTTATCTGTAAAAGCAACATCTTTCTTACTTTCACTTAGTCTCTTACTTGCTAATAACTTATTTACCGAGATCCCAACCTTATCTTTAATTAGAGATTGTGCATTATAACCTCTTTGGTTAATCAGCTCCACCAATTCGTCACCTTTCAAATGATTAAAATACTCTCTATCAATAATATCTTTAGCGTCAAAGATTATTTGGTATTCCTCCTTATTGGCATTAAAAGGATTCTGCCAATACCATTGTTGAGAAGATACATCTATAATGTCCAAAGACCTTTCGGAAATTGCGGCTTCAGACAAGAATTTTTGGCAGTCATCGCACTCCATCAAATTAATATATCCTAGGGAAATTAAATGTTTAAAGAGTACCCTAACATCGTTGTTGTTAAATTTCGCTTCCGTTGAAAACGTAATTCTTCTAACGACAAAGTTTTCAGATAAGAATTTTATGTATTGTCCCTTTTCTAGAAAGATAGCTTTTTCTTCCCAATCAAAATAGTTTTTGAAATCCACCTGAATACTCCCAGTTCCAGAAAGAATATGAATTAGCGTATACTCTTCAATAAAATAAACCTTGTTGATTTCTGGTACAAATTTTTCTACCAACTTCATATCTTGATCTCCTGATTATCAATTATCCATTGGTTTAATATACCATTATTTTGAACATAAAGTTCACGAGTTGATGCTAGTTCTGAAAACTATATCAGGAGCGTTCAAAGAACTACTTATCAGCCAAATCAATCTCTTTCAAATTCTCTATCCTATTTCTCTCCAAGAATTCATCGATTGATTCAAAGTGCTCAATTACTCTCTTATCCTTAAATTCAAACACTTTCTCTGAAAGTCCCTGCAAGAAATCACGATCATGAGAAACTAAAATCAAAGTTCCATCAAAGGCCTTAAGTGCTTCTTTCAACACATCCTTCGATCGTAAATCAAGGTGATTTGTAGGCTCATCCAGAATTAATAGATTTACTGGTTCTAAGAGGAGTTTTACCATTGCCAACCTCGTCTTTTCTCCTCCAGACAACACTCCTACTTTCTTGTCAATATCATCTCCTCGGAACATAAATGCTCCTAAGATGTTTTTGATCTGAGTACGAATTTCTCCTTCGGCAATTTCATCTATGGTTTGGAAGATAGTTAGGTTTTCATCTAATAAAGAAGCTTGATTTTGCGCAAAGTATCCGATTTGAGCATTATGACCCAATCCACATTTTCCCTCAAAATCAATTTCTCCCATGATCGCTTTGATCATCGTTGACTTACCCTCTCCGTTACGTCCTACAAAGGATACTTTTTCTCCACGTTTGATAGACATATTAGCATCTTTAAAGACTACCAAATCATCATAGCTTTTTGACAAATCTTCAACGGTAACTGGGTAATCTCCAGAACGCATGGCGGATGGGAAACGAAGTGACAATGCAGAGTTATCCACTTCGTCAACTTCGATAATTTCCAGCTTTTCAAGCATTCGTTCTCTGGAATTTACCTGATTTGTTTTGGAATAAGTTCCTTTAAAACGCTCTATAAACTTTTTGTTCTCCTCAATGAACTTTTGTTGTTCGTTGTATGCTTTTAATTGATGTTCTCTTCGTTCCTCTCTTAGTTGTAAATAGTGAGAATAATTCGCTTTGTAATCGTAGATTCGTCCCATTGTCACCTCAATAGTACGATTAGTAATATTATCAATAAATGCTCTATCGTGGGAAATAACGATTACGGCTTTTGCTTTGTTCAATAAAAAATCTTCTAACCAAATTACAGATTCTATATCAACGTGATTGGTAGGCTCATCGAGTAAGATTAAATCTGGTTTCTGAAGAAGTATTTTGGCTAATTCTATACGCATTCTCCAACCTCCACTAAATTCACTGGTAGGACGATTCAGATCTTCTCTTTTAAAACCCAATCCACCAAGTGCTTTTTCAACTTCAGCATCATAGTTTATGTCTTCAATCGAATAGTACTTCTCTCCCAGTTCACTAACTTTTTCAATGAGTTTCATGTACTCATCCGATTCATAATCGGTTCGGGTCTCCAATTGTTTATTCAATTGGTCCATTTCATCTCGCATATCAAAGATGTGCTGGAAAGCTTTCGACGCCTCTTCGAAAACCGTGCAATTATCATCGGTAAGTAGGTGCTGAGGTAAATACGCAATAACCGCATCTTTGGGACAACTAACTCTACCTCTCGTTGGATTTTGGTGTCCAGCTATGATCTTCATCATGGTGGATTTACCCGCACCATTTTTCCCCATCAATGCGATTTTATCGTTCTCATTGATCACAAATGATACATCACTGAACAACTTATGTCCGCTAAACTCGACTGCTAAACCATCTACTGAAATCATAACGCTATCCTTAGTTATTTGTAGTTTTTAAGGGCGCGAAATTAACTAAAAACGTAGGTAAAATATGAAATTAAGACATTTTAATTATCAAGGCTTCTTAAAACCGTCATCAACATCTCTGCGGTCAATCTGATTTTGTAATCTGGATTAACATAGCGATATTGAATAACGCCATCTCGAATAATAA
>JAHDFW010000103.1:5832-14052 GCA_020627945.1 Cytophagales bacterium | reverse complement strand
TTTAGGAAAAAGTAGTGAACGAGAAGTAAGTAAGAATGGATAATTTATTAATTCAGCCATCCAATAAAACACCGCAGATCAGTTTTGATTCTGCAAATGGAGTGTTGGAAATTTCAGGAAGATCAATTCCAGAAAATTCGGTGGATTTTTACCGTCCCGTGTTGCAGTGGTTAGAAAGTTATCAAACTTCTCCGAAGCCAGAAACCAAATTTATCTTTAAATTAGAATACTTTAATACTAGTTCTTCGAAATGTCTTTTAGATATATTTCGTAAACTTGAAAAGTTAAGTGAGGCTGGACATCCCACTATTATTGAGTGGTATTTCGATGAAGATGATGAGGATATGCAAGAATCTGGAGAAGACTTCCAGGAAATTATTGAGCTTCCTTTTCATATGATTGAATTAAAGGATGATTAAAGTAAACCTGTTGGATGGCGCGTCAAAGGAACATAAGTAGCCTTTATGAAAAAGAGGATATTTATCACAAAAGTACCCTCGATAGAGCCAATCAAGAGGATATTCGTAACCACGATGAGTGGAAATCCGATTATAAAGAGTTAAGTGATGCTTATGGTACCTTGTTGGACGAGGCACGTATTATTACTTCGGTAAGTGATCGTCTCCAAAATAAGCTTAATCGTACTCACGACAAACTACAAGACCAAGCAGAGCAGATTAACAAGATTAATACTGAATTAGCTTATAACAACGATCAACTTAAGAATACAATAGACGAACTTACTAAGGTTAAAATTAGTCGTATGGCGGCTACTATTGTAATTATTTTAGCAATCGTCCTATTTCTTATTTCAGAAGGTCTTATAGAGCCTATTATTGAGGAAAAAACAGATAGTTTTTTGGTAGGTTTTGTTCTTAAAGGTTTGATAGCATTACTTATTAAACCGATTGAAGTAGTGGTGGAAAAGTTCCTTACAAGACGTAGACTTTCAGATACTACAACTGGAGGTGCATTGGTGAAATAGACCTCTAATCTTCTAAATACTCTAGAGTATCAGCCATACTATCATAATCTTTATAACCAGGCCTTTCTTCTTCTTCCCCTTTCAATATTACCGCTCGTATTTTAGATTGGGTAATTTGATTTAATACTTCCTGATCTACATCACCCGTAATAATTAACTGTTCAGCATTTGCGTGATTAGCTAAAGTAGAAATATCAAGATCATTTGACTCTTCTAATTGTAAAAGACAATTCGAAGAAACTTCAAAATCTAATTGATCCTCATTAACGCGAACTACTATTAAAGAATTTGTCCAACCTTTAAATTCATCGGATCTACTAAAAGGTATTGAAATTCCATGAAATTTATATTTGTCCTGAAGAACTTGGATTGATTGATAGTCCAAGTTTTTGAATTCTCCGATTACATTAACCCCTTCAATCCACCCAGTGATGGCTGCAAATAAAGTTTCGTCTATAGAACCTTCCATAGATTCGTCTAAGCTAAATCCAACATAATCCACCATCATTCCGGCCGCATAACGTGCGTCACTAAGGTTCGTAATACGACTAACGTAAACTTCTTTTTTATACTGCATAACTGTTCAGTACCTGTTTTATAGTTTTAGATTTTAACATGCATTCCTCATACTCCGACTCCTTTTCTGCATCGTAGGTTATTGCACCTCCAACTTGAAACGAAATTTTTTCTTCTTGAGGATCGTAAAGCAAACTTCGGATAATTACATTGAAATCGCAATCACAATTTGGGGTAATATAGCCAACCGTACCCGAGTAGAGTCCGCGTTTAGATTTTTCAAGCTTTTCTATGATTTTCATAGCCTCAATTTTAGGAGCACCCGTCATACTACCCATAGGAAAAGCACCTTTGATTACATCAGTTATCGTTTTATCCTCTTCCAATTCAGAAGCAATTGTGGAAATCATCTGATTAACCTTTCCTAGTTTATATACTCCAAAGAGTTCGGTTACACCAGTACTACCTGGGATACTATTTTTAGCCAGATCGTTTCTCACTAGATCTACAATCATCATGTTTTCCGACCTTTCCTTTTCCGAGCTTAATAATTTTAACTGCTGAGCCTTATTTACTTCTTCATCTTCGTCCGAGGCATTGGTACCTTTAATAGGTTGCGAAACAATTCTTCGACCGTTCTTTTTGAAAAAGCGCTCTGGAGAACCAGAGATTAAATATTTATTCGAAGATTTATAGAAACAAGCAAATGGGGCAGGAGAGATCTTTGTAAGATCTATGTAAAATTGTGCTGGGTCAACCCTTGTATTGTCAGCAAAAAACTCCATACAAAGGTTCATTTCATAAATATCTCCTTCCACTATATGGTGTATAACCTGATCAAAAATTTGATAATATTCCTCTTGAGTAATGTTGCACTTCAGAGCGCCTATTTTAATTTCAGGTTTTGGGTGAGCTGCGGTAAAACCTTCTATTTCTGTTAATATTTCAGGATTACCTTTCAAAATGGTTAGTTCTACGACTTGTTGCCCATCAATTCGTAACTCTAGAAGGAGATCAGGTAAGAAAAAAGATAGATCACCAAAGTCAATTGTTTCTTTATTGTTACTGGATAGCTTTTCAATTTGATTTTTCAAGTCATATCCAATGTGTCCAAATAACCAATCCGTACCAAGAGCAGTTTCTAGTTCTCCTAAAGAAGTAACAGCTGTTTTCTGATTAGATACCGCAAGGAAGGTCTTAAAGGTTTCTTCTGGATAATTTTGAACATTATTACCGTGCAAGAATGCTACTGAGCTAAATTGATCAGCCCACCTTAGGAGTTTATTTAAGTCTATATTTATTACTTTATTAATCAATTGCTGTTGTTACTCATTTTCTTTAAACAAGTTTTGGCCTCACGTTCTATGGCACTTTCATAGCTGTGATTTTTATAAGCTATCGCTTTACTGAAGTACTCTTTAGCTTTGACGTTTTTGTTTTTGGAAAGATAGTACTTGCCTAATTCCAAACTTGATTTAGCAGCAAAAAAGAAGTTGTCTACCTGGGATTTATCTGTAAGTTTTATACAAACCAAATAGTTCTTTTCCATAATTGATTCCTGCTTTAAAGCTTCGTAATTACGGGCCATTCTGTAATATGCCTCAATGGATTCGATCAGAATCGGGAAGTTCTGATTGAGTAAGGTACTTAAACTTTGGTCATAGTAACCTCCGTCATAGGAGAACCGAGCAGAAAGAAGTTTTAAAGATGGTCTTTTATAATTTTCGTATTCATTTTGAGCATAGTTGTCTCGGGAAGATTTGGTATTACCAATTTCGGGAATTTTATCCAGTGCAAGTTTTGCGTTTGTTTCATCCTGGTCGAGTAAATATGCGTAGTGAACAAAGAGCTGTACGTATTTTTTACTTCGTTCCGTTCTATTGTGTAAAGAGAATCTGTTAAATGCAGCAATAGATTCTTTATAAAGGCCTTTTCTGATCATATTTACCCCAATAAGATATTGATAATGATTAATGTCATTCACAAACTTAGAAGTAGGTATGCATTGTAAAGCCAGTTCTGAACGGCGAGTTTCGGTCAATAGAATTGAAGTTATTAAAGTTTCTAATTCAGAGTCATTTTTAAGCCAGTCCTCGCTCTTTAGAGCAGTTGTTTGAGGAAGACTTAGGTTTAAACGCTCAGACATCACCATAAGCGTTAATTGAGCTTCAGTCGAAAAGTAATTGTTTTCACTTTGAGCGGCAGAAGAGATAAGGTCACAACCTAATTTCAAATTACCTTTGTAACCAAGTAAATCCATTAACCAGTGATAGTTTTCTGGGACCTTATCAAAGATAACCAGATAAGTTCCATAAAGTTTTTTAGCCTCAGGTCTACTAGAGTCTAAAGCATAAGCTTTGCTTATTAAAGAATAGGATTTATTAAAATCTAAGATTGATGACCCTTCTTGATTAAATAAAAGTTTAGCAATTGCCCAATGATAATGAATTTCGGAACGGTAAAGTAAAAGGTCATATTCAGAGAACTTGCCTTCCATTTGTTCAAGCTGCTTGATTCGATCATCCTTACGACCTTTAAGTTCCTCAAACTTTTTCTCATCTTCATGAATTAGTATAGATACAATGTCATGAAGGTCCGTTAAGTAAATTTGGTATGGAGTAGGGGAAGATGAAGAACTTTTGAGTTCCGATTTTACGCGTTCAAATTCGAAGTTATAAATATGTCTTTGAATATTATAAAGATCTTCGTTAAACGGAATCGTAGTAGCTTGAGCCGTACCTACAATAACAAATGTTATAATGACAAGCCATGCCATTTTAAATAAAAAAGGATGGCAGAACGCCATCCTTTTAAAATTTATATTTCGAATTGTTTTATTCAACTTTCAACAAATTAGCGTTGAAAATAGAGAATTATTTAGCCGCTTTCTTACGACTTGTTCTTCTTTTTGGTTTTTCAACCACTTCAACAATTTCTACATCTGCAAAAATCCTACCACAGTTTTCACAAACTATGATTTTCTTTTTTGAGTTTACATCAGCCTGACGTTGAGGAGGAACAGTGTGGAAACATCCACCACAAGCATGACGCTTAATGTTAACCACTGCAAGACCATTTCTAGCATTACCTCTAATTCTGCTATATGCCGTTGCTAATCTAGTTTCAACAGTCTTGTATGCTCGATCTCTTTTCTTCATCAACTTTTCCTCTTGCTCCATGCTTTCAGTTTCAAGAGAAGTAAGTTCAGATTTATTAACATCAAGGTCTTTTTGACGTTCGTTAACAATCTCAGTCGCTTTTTCCAAAGATTCGTTGATTTGCTCAATGTCACCTTGGTATTGACGGATACGCTTTTCAGAAATTTGAATTTCAAGATTTTGAAGTTCAACCTCTTTAGTTAACGCATCGTACTCACGATTGTTTCTTACGTTATTTTGTTGTTGCTCATACTTTTCAATAAGAGCTTTAGATTCTTTTATAGCATTTTGTCTATTGCTAATCTCTTCCTTTTTATTGTCTATCGCAGTCTTGTGCTTTTCAACACGTGTTTCCAATCCCACAATTTCATCTTCCAAATCTTGTATTTCATCTGGAAGATCACCTCGAAGCGTCTTAATTGCATCAAGTTCTGAATCGATTGCCTGCAATTTTTGTAATGCTTCAAGTTTTTCCGCTACGGTTTTTTCCATATTATGTTGTTACTAAATATTTTACTGGGTTAGTATTGGTTTTCGAAAAATTGAGTGCAATATTACTAATTTTTTTTGTTAAAATCTCAAAAAACAGCCGCTTTGTATGAACCTCACTTTCATAATGTCCAATGTCGGCGATGATAATTTTATTATCGGCGTCAAAAAACTCATGATATTTGAAGTCTCCTGTAACGTAAATATCAGCTTTATTGCGAATAGCATTGCCAAGTAGAAAGCTTCCAGAACCTCCACAAACAGCAACGGTTTGAATTTTTTCTTTACACAAATTAGTGTGTTTAATTACTTGTAAATCAAGCTTTTTCGATAAGTACTGCATGAAGTCATCCGTGTTCATAGGTTCTTCTAATTCACCAATCATACCAGAACCGATGTCCTGATTTACGTTGTCTAGCGAATGAATGAAATAAGCTACTTCCTCATATGGATGAGCACTTTTTAATGCATTTAGAATAGCCCCTTCGAAATAGTCAGGAAATATACATTCTACACGATTTTCTTCAACACTTTCCGAAATGTTTGAAGATCCGATGGTTGGATTGGCGTCTTCTTTCGGAGTAAATCGTCCTATTCCTGTAATCTCAAATCTGCATTCTGAGTAATTCCCAATATTACCAGCACCGGCCTTATGTACGGCACTCATAACCTGATTTGTTTCATTTACAGGTATGTAAGTAACCAGTTTTTTCAAACGTCCCTTTTTAGGAGCAAGAATCCTCTGGTTTTTAAGTTCTAAAATATCGGAAAGAGAGCTATTAACTCCTTGTCTGATCACATTGTCTAGATTAGTATGAGCTGCAAAAAGAGCAATATTATTTTTTATAGCCTTAATTACACATCGCTCAACATAGTTTGAACCCGTCAGTTTTTTTAGCCCCTTAAAAACGATTGGGTGGTGCGCTACGATCAGGTTGTCACCATTTTGTATTGCTTCATCTATTACCTCTTCAGTAATATCTAAAGTTAATGTGATTCCAGTAACAGCTTCTGAAGCATCGCCTACTATTAAACCTGCGTTATCGTAAGATTCTTGCAAAGAAGGGGGCGCTACCTTGTGTATTTCATTTATTATATCCGCTATACGAGGCATAGTTTAGTAATCATGTTATTGACAGTTCAATAATACACATAAATCACTTAAATCACATTTAATTGAGAAATAAAGGTTGCCTTGGTTAATTTTTATTGGATGCTAATGGTGTCTGAAGAAACTTCGTTACTCAAGTTAAGCGCTCTGTCATACAACGAAATTTTAAAGAACATATCACCTTTAGGAAACTGGGTTGAGGACATGGTATATGAAATAGTACCTTCCAGAGGTTCTTCGCGGTCCCAATCAGAAATAGGCTCATAACGTCCGTGAAAAGGAATACAAACTCCTTGATCTATACACCATTGTCTATATTCCTTATGTTCAAATTCTCCATTAGAGTTTTTGACATAAAATTCAACTAGAAAATTAAAGAAGTGCGGATTGCGTAAAACATAAATGGTGTCTCCGTTAATTATTTCATAGTCCCAAAAGTTAAAGGCTGGAGTACCTACGTCTCCAAATTTAAGAGTTTTGCCAGCATTGTCTTTTTGTATTTCATATGCATTATATGGAGCATCAATTTCGTCAGCCGTTAACCCCATATCTCCATTACCATCTTTAAAATAAACAGTTAGGATAATAGTATCGAAACCAAACTCATTATCTATAAGACGCAAATTGTCAAAAGTAATAGAAGGCTCATTTGGGTAAGACGGAGGTTTTACACAAGTCACAAATATTGCTGCAACGAGTAGCAAAAGAGTCGTATATTTGAGCGATATTTTTTTACCGTTTATCATTTCAATGACATTCTGTAGCGAATTTAAGAATAATATTCATCTTATCACTCATGAGAACTTTGAAAACTCTGCTTTAGAGGTTTTTCGCTATCAAGCTGAACATAACTCAGTGTATAAGGAGTATCTAACTTTGTTATCAACGAACGTATCTGAAGTAGATTGTTTAGAAAAGATTCCTTTTTTACCAATTCAGTTCTTTAAAAGCCATGAGATTAAATCAAATCAAGAGCGTCCTGTCTTTGAGTTTTTAAGTAGTGGCACTACTGGTATGGTCAGAAGTCGACATCTTGTGTTTGATATGGCTTTCTATCTAGAAACAGCTCTTAAGGCTTTTGAGTTGTTATTTAGTAGAATAGAGGAGTTTGAGATTTGGGGTTTATTGCCGAACTATCAAGAAAATACGGGTTCCTCTCTTATTAAAATGGTAGAATTTTTTGTTGAACGCTCGAAAAATGGAGGTTCTGGTTTTTATTCATTGGAAGAGGTACAAAAACGGTTAACTGATGCAGAATCATTAAATTCAGATAAGAAAATACTTTTGATCGGAGTAAGTTTTGCCCTTTTGGATTTAGCGGAGTCTAATATTACCGTAGCTGATGAGATCGCGGATAAGTTGATTGTTATGGAGACTGGAGGAATGAAGGGAAGAAAGAAAGAAATGATACGAGGAGAACTTCATGCTAAAATTGGCAAAGGACTAAATGTTTCTAAAGTTTATTCGGAATATGGCATGACCGAACTATTATCTCAAGGTTATTCCATGGGAGACGGAATATTCGTTTCTCCGCCTTGGCTAAAAATTTTAACTCGTGAAGTAAATGATCCGATGCATATTAAACGGTCAGGCAAGGGTGGGGTGAATGTAATAGATTTGGCCAACATTGATACTTGTTCTTTTATTGCTACTCAGGATTTAGGTCAGATACACCCTGATGGAACATTCGAGATTATTGGTCGATTTGATCATTCAGATGTAAGAGGTTGTAATCTAATGTCACTTTAATTTAGACAATAAAAAAAAGACCTACTTCTATTGAAATAGGTCTTTAATACATTTATCGAAAGGTTATTACGGTGTCCCTAACATTAGTTAGGCAATTGCAGATTCCCTTTTCTTGAATCTATCGGCTACGATTAGATCTTTAGTGCCATGTGTCCATGAGTAAAATCCAGATCCAGTCTTAACACCTTTATGACCTGCTTCAACCATATTCA
>JAHDFW010000103.1:0-5732 GCA_020627945.1 Cytophagales bacterium | reverse complement strand
GAGTAAAATCCAGATCCAGTCTTAACACCTTTATGACCTGCTTCAACCATATTCACCAACAATGGACATGGAGCATATTTTGGATTTCCAAAACCTTCGTACAATACGTTCAAAATACTTAAACATACATCTAAACCAATGAAGTCAGCTAATTGTAATGGACCCATTGGGTGAGCCATTCCAAGCTTCATTACCGTATCAATTTCTTCCACACCCGCAACGCCTTCATATAAAGTGATGATCGCTTCATTGATCATTGGCATTAAAATTTTGTTAGCAACAAAACCAGGATAATCGTTTACTTCCGTAGGAACCTTTCCTAGTTGTTTAGAAACCTCCATGATTTTGGATGTAACTTCGTCTGAAGTAGAATACCCACGGATTACCTCTACCAATTTCATTACAGGAACAGGGTTCATGAAGTGCATACCAATTACCTTGTCAGCTTTAGAAGTTACAGCAGCTATTTTAGTAATTGAAATCGAAGAAGTATTAGTAGCAAGAATGCAAGAATCAGATGTGTTTTCATCCATCTGTTTGAATATTTTCAACTTTAAATCAATGTTTTCAGTTGCTGCTTCAACTACAAGTTCAGCATTTTTAACACCCGCAGCAAGATCTGTGTTGGTATTGATATTGGCTAAAGTATTGTTTTTATCATCTTCCGTGATTTTTTCTTTTTTCACCATTCGGTCAAGATTCTTAGAGATTGTGGCTAAAGCCTTCTCAAGAGCTGATTCCGAAATGTCGATAAGCGTTACGTTAAAGTTGGTTTGAGCGAATACGTGCGCAATACCATTACCCATGGTTCCGGCACCGATAACTGCTACATTTTTCATTATTCTTTTAGTTTTAGGGGTTATCTTTTGTTAAGCTAATTTCTTTCAGAAATTTGCGAGGCAAAGTTATAAAAAAGTGGCAGTAATTAGAATAAATTTGACACATTGACTTCTTTAAAGCAAAGTGTTGACATATGATTGGCTGCAGAACTATTATATTTGACCTATGAAGGATCTATTGTTAGTATTTATCGGGGGAGGATTTGGAAGCGTTACACGTTTCTTATTCTCCAAATGGTTGAATCCAGTAATGAGCTCATTCTTCTTAGGAACTTTTACTGCAAATGTTATTAGTTGTTTGATCCTAGGCTTGATTACAGGCGTTGTGGGAATGAAAATTTTACCAGAGAATGTAGCCAAACCATTACTCCTGATTGGTTTTTGTGGAGGGTTTTCTACATTTTCTACTTTTACTAATGAGTTAATAAACTTAGGAAAGACAGATCAAATGTTATTGCCTGGAATATATCTTATTCTAAGTATTGTTGCTGGAGTAGGAGGAGTTCTTGCAGGGCTTTGGCTTTCTAAATTTTGCTAAATTCGATTAAAGAGTGATTCCAAAGCTTATTGAGCCTCTTGGAACCGTACCCGATCGATCAAACCCAGGAATGTTTATGTAATAATAGTACTGCTGTGGGTCGACTAATGACCTGTTGTCTTTGCTGTATTTAATTCCACTTCCAATATTAAAATCAAGGCACACCACATCGCTTAACACAACTTGGTAACCAAGTAATACACCTCCTCCAACAGAAAAAGCATTTAAATCATAATACTCATCATTATAACCAAAGAAGGGATCGTAGTAATATGATTCATACTCCATATCTATTTGACGATAATACACCATAGGAGCGATATAAAGACCGTTTAATATGTTTTTACCCGTTACATACCTTCTAAATTGAAGTTCACCTCTGAACCCAAAGACGTTTCGAGCATTATAAATTTGTGATCTGCCAGCTAATGTAGCACCTCCAATCACTGAGATGGACGTATTACGAGAGAGTGCACCTTCATAGTTTAACGCAAATTCAGATAAAATAAGATTGATTGGATGTAATTTCACACAACTACTATAGAGTCTTTCTTTTTTATTGTCATCACTAAAATCTTGAGCATTCATAAACTGAGAAGTACCAAGCACAAATATTAGGAGAATAAGACGTTTCATATATATGTCGTTTAGAAGTCTGTTGGAGAAAAGAAGAAGGGTTAACGGAGTAAAATTCCGAGTTTTAAATGACCTTGTGGGGTAATACCTGTATAATCTATGGTGTTAAGGCCATAATAGTATTGACTATTACTTTCTGGGGTAGAAATTGAGTATCTCATACCTCCTCCCAGATTAAAATCAACAAAAAATACCTCACTAATAACTATGCTCATCCCAATGCCAATATCGGCACCAAATTTATGCGTCTTTTGTTTTTTGGTAACTCTACTTTGAATAGAATAAGATGGACAAGTGTATGTGTTTGTGAAAAAATCGTAATAACAGTTAGCAGAATCTACATACCAAGTTTGTTCATAATCCTGAAAAGTTCTGTTATAGAAGAAGTACTTAGCTCCAAATTCACCGTAAAATAATACTCGAGTAGAACTAAGAATTTCGTCGTCGTTATTGAAATACTTTCTCATGTTTATACCAATATTCGAACCGAAAACGGCTTGTCCATTAAACACTTGATTGTTGAATTCATCGTAGTAGTACTCGCGATCATCCAAAACAGTGATTCCATGATCTATTACTATACTTTTATTATCGGTAACAAATTTTTCTAAAGAATATTCGAATCTCCCAACTATGTTGGCTCCAGGGTGCGTACGGAAAACTAGAGCTCCTTTCTTAACTCTTTTTTTATATTCAATATCATAATCTTCCTGAGCATAACTCGTGTTTGAGATAAGTCCTAATAAAACAAAGAATATTAAGGTGCTTAAGGTGTTTTTTGTATGATTCATAATACTAATTTACAAAACTAAACTCAGTTTATAAACTCTAAGGTCCAATTATCGTGAGTTAATACTCTGGTTAACTTAATTTGCACAGTATTAGTATGTCATTTGCATTATTTTTTTTAATCCATAATAACAAATGAAGGTTAGCAAACTATTATTATTATATTTAAGATTCATAGAATTTAATCATTTATAAATTAAGCAATGACCGAAACAATAGAAGCTAAATTAACGTCGGCTATTCGCGACATTAAAGACTTCCCGAAGGAAGGAATTGTATTTAAAGACATTACGCCTGTATTAAAAGATCCTGTTCTTTGTGGAGAAGTAGTGGATAGCATAGTCGAATACTTTAAAGGTAAAGGAGTAGATGCGGTTGCAGGGATTGAATCACGAGGGTTCTTATTTGGAGTTGAAATAGCTCGCAAATTAAATGTGCCATTTGTACCTGTAAGAAAAGTTGGAAAGTTACCTTACGAAACAATTTCTCATAAATATGAGTTAGAGTATGGGTATTCAGAGATAGAGGTTCACACAGATGCATTTGAAAAGGGGCAGAAAGTATTGATTCATGATGACCTTTTAGCAACTGGAGGTACTGCAGCTGCAGCTGCCGAGTTAGTCAATAAAATAGGAGCGGAGGTAGCAGGTTTTTCATTTTTGATAGACTTAACCTTTCTTAAGGGAAGTGAAAGATTAAACTCGTATTCGAACAATATTCAGTCATTAGTGAAATACTAATTTTAGATATATTAAAAAGAAGCCCCAGATTGTACTAACAACTGGGGCTTTTATTTTTTACGAGTCTAAAACTTATCTTCGAGATTTAAACTTATGCGGGACAAATTCAAATGGGATATTGTTACATTCCTGAAGTTCTTCTCCCATCTCAAGCATATCATCATCTGCTGAGTCGTAGTGCCAAGTGATTTTAATAGAATGTTCTTCTGACTCCGTAATTTGATCCAACTTAGCAATGATTATAGCAAAGCATTTATGTGAAGCTGTATTCATATATTCTATATGTACGTTCACATTGGTGAAATCATTTGGAGCCTTCACATATTCATCGATCCAGTCAAAGATAGGAAAGAAAAAATCGTCAGGATTTTTTGGAATACATTTACCACTCAATTCAAACATGCCATAAGACTTGTCCAAAACGATCTTTGGTAGGTGTGCTTTCTCTTCTATGATCAGCGGCTTCATACTTCAAAAATAGAGAAAAAAACGTTCGAAAGAAACTAAAATAAAAAAGACCACTTAAATAAGTGGTCTTTTTTAATATAAAACGCCTTGAGACTAGCGAACGATAAGAATCTTACCACTCACATACTTAGGTCTATCATACTCTTCTTCAGCAGCGTTGTACTCCATAGTCCATGGATATACGCCAGATGGCATATCCTTACCTAAGTAAGTACCATCCCAAACATCATTCTTATCTTCAGAGTAGAAGATGATCTCTCCCCATCTGTTAAAGACCGTAAGCTTAAAGTCTTTTTGGTGCTTACAGAAGATGTAGAAACAGTTATCTGGACATAATACTCCATCATCCTCGGTACAATCAGGATCACAAGGGAACCCGTTTGGAGAGAATGCCGTTGGAACATGACATCTTGGAGGACATCTTTCTTCAACAATAACTGAATCAAGAGATTTACAACCATTTGAGTCAATGATTTCAACAATGTACGTCATTTCTTCAGTAACATTAACGGTCTGTCCAAGAAGTCCAGGTAGTTGATTGAAATCTTCATCATACCAAAGGTGACTAATAGGAGAACCACTAGAGTATCCACCGTCTATCTCAACGCTTCCATCAGATTCAGAACAGAAGACTGCTGAATCTTGAGCAAACGTTTCAGGTAATGCATGGAATGGGAGGTAAGCTGAATCAGAAACGATACATTGCTCTCTACCATATGTCAATTTATACCAACCTGAATCTAATCTATTGAGCCATCTGTCAGCATCGTCAGAAATAAATCCGCCCCATGTTGAATCAGGTCTATTAGCATTTCCGCCATATTCCCATAGGTAATATGCACTATCTGTGTTACCAAGTACTGAATCATTAAGTGGTCTACCGAATAAGTCTGCTGCAAACCCATCACATGTAGTGTCTGGGAACACATCAAGATTCGGTGGTGGTAACTCATATAAGTATACCGAGTCGTCATTCTGACAACCTAAATCATCTGTAACAGTTACAATGAACACTTGATCTAAATCTTCGGTACCAATACCCGTTACACTGAAAGGTATTCCTGTACCGTTCTGTCCAAGTCCTCCAACTTCAGCCCAGTCATATGCTTGGAAACCTTCAGTTGCAGTAAGTTCAGTAGTTCCAAACTCACAAATAGTAACATCTATACCTTCCACAATCGGTAACGGAGCAACAGTAGTAGTATCTCCATTTTGACAGCTACCTGCAGTCCAAATTACAGAATAAGTACCAGGTTGAGTTACTTCGTGAAGTGTGTCATCAATTGTTTGGAAGACTCCGTCACGATACCACGCATACTCTCCGTTATATGGAGGAGGAGGTAAAGTTCCAGGAATAACACCTGCATTAACTTCAAGACCAGGTTCAAAGCAGTATGGATCTAGCATATTGAATTCAGGAGGATCAACAACATCTATAAACATAGTGTCTAAACGTTCACAACCTTTGTCATCAATAATACTAAGTGCAAACGTAGTAGGGTTTGGTACGCTATTAACGTTCTGAATCAAATTGTTTCCAACTACTACTCCGTTTTCATCATACCAAGTGAAAGTTACACCAGAGCCAAGTAAATCTTCACCAATTAATTGAGTTCCATCGTTACGACAAATCAATTGAGCATCTCCAGCTTCTGGCTGAGGAAGATCCGTAATTTGAATATCGATACTCTCACAGTAAATCTTACAAGTACCAGTAGGTTG
>JAHDFW010000102.1 GCA_020627945.1 Cytophagales bacterium | reverse complement strand
GCCAAAAAACAAGGTAAAAAGGTAGTACACTGCCATGGTGTTTTTGATCTTTTACATCCTGGACACTTTAAACATTTTGAAGCTGCAAAAAAGTTTGGAGATCTTCTTATTGTTACTCTTACCGAGGATAAATTTGTTAATAAGGGACCGGATAGACCTATTTTTAAAGAAGCTATCCGCGCTGAAACTATTGCTGCAGTTGGAGTAGTAGACTATGTGGCTATCAATAGAAATCCTAAAGCAATTCCTGCAATTCAAACCATTAAACCTAATTACTACGTAAAGGGACAGGATTACGAAAAGTTGGCAGAGGATATTACTGGGGGTATTTACGAAGAAAAGGCTGAGGTGGAGAAGTTTGGAGGGGAGTTAGTATTTACTCGTGAACAACAATTCAGTTCTTCTAAATTGATCAACCGTCATGTTGACGTAAAGGATGATGAACTGCAAACCTATTTAAGTAAGATCCGCTCAGGATTCAAATACAATGATTTTGTTGATGCTTTTGACAAAATATCTAATTACAAAGTTGTTGTAATAGGCGATATTATTTTGGATGAATATCAATTTGTACAGCCATTAGGTAAATCTTCTAAATCAGCCACTATAACGGCAAAACGACTGGATACAGAGTTGTATGCAGGAGGTGTATTAGCGGTTGCCAATCACATTGCAGACTTTGTTAAGGAGGTAAAACTGATTTCATCGTATGGTTTGAACAATGGTAATGACTATTTTGATTTCATTGAGGAAAATGTACACGATAGAGTTGACTTCTTGCCAGTATTTATTCCAGAAAGACCAACCACTTTGAAAAGAAGGCTTGTGGATAAAGTCTTTAAGCAAAAGCTTTTTGAGGTGTATGAGTTTGATGATGCTCCGTTAAGTGATAAAAATGTAGCTAATATCCAAGCTATGCTTGATGAGCATATGGATGCAGACCTTATTGTGGTAGCAGACTTTGGGCACGGATTGTTGGATAAACGTTTGGTAGAACACATTACCCAACAGGATAAGGTGTTTGTAGCTGTTAATTCTCAAACTAACAGTGGAAACAAAGGGTTTAACCTGATCACTAAATATCCACGTTGCGATTATTTCTCTATCGATAAACAAGAATCAAAACTTGCGGTTCATGATAAATATGCAAATCCAGTTGACACAATGGATGACTTAATGAAAGTTACTAATTGTGATATTGCGGCCATAACGCTGGGTGTGCAGGGAAGTTTAGTCGGTGATAAGTCTGGAAATAAGTCAATAACGCCGGTACTTTCCAATGAAGTTGTAGATACGATTGGGGCAGGAGATGCATACCTTTCAATAACAGCATTACTTGCTAAAGCAGGTATGAATATTGAAGAAATTGGTTTCGTTGGAAATGCTGTAGGATCAATGGCGGTGAAAATTGTTGGTAATAAAACGTTCATTGAAAAGGTTCCATTGCTCAAATATCTAAAAACTCTATTATCTTAGTTTTTTTTAATTAGAAAGTGAAAATGAAATACGCTCCATATATATCTGAATTTGCCAATATTTTACAAAATATCGTTGTTACTGATCGAGAGGGTAAAGTGTTGGATACACAATCTGCTTTAGATGATGCATGCAAGGTGTTTGCTTCGGTAAAAGAAACTGGGGGGTGTATTTATTTGATTGGTAATGGAGGAAGCAGTGGTATTATTTCACATACCGCGGTGGACTTTACAAATGCATGTAAGTTAAAAGCTTATCCATTAACGGATAATAGCATGCTTACCTGTTATGCGAATGATTATGGGTATGAAAATATCTTTAACGAACCTCTGTCTCATCATTTTACTGATAAAGATGTTTTACTTTCGGTAAGTAGTTCTGGTAATTCGGAAAATATTGTTCGAGCAACCAATACGGCTCATTCGAAAGGTGGTAAAACAGTTACATTCAGCGGTTTCAAGCCTGACAATAAGCTCAGAAATACAGGTGATATTAATATCTGGTTGGATAGTACAAGCTATGGTTTTGTAGAAATCGGACATTCTTTAGTGATTCACTATATCATCGATATACTTGCGGGTAACGTTTGATCGTTGTAGTTCATAATCGCAGATGAAAAGGCGGTTACCAAAATCAAAATACTACGATGGGAATAATTAAACGGCAAGGTATTAAACAAAGTATTGTTACCTATGCTGGTGTAGGAGTAGGCGTATTTTCTACTCTAGTTATTTATCCATTAAGTCTGGAAATTTATGGTTTATTACAATTGCTATTGGCCATATCAACGGTTCTAATACCGTTTGCTTCTATAGGTATTGCTCACGTAGCGGTTAAATTCTTTCCTGAATTTCAAAATCAAGATAAAAAACATGGGTTATTAGGTTTTTTAGTTCGTGCTCAGTTAATCTGGTTTTTGATGTTTCTTGGAATTCTTTACCTAATTAAGGATTATGTAATTGAAGGATTAGGTTACCTTAATTTTAATCAAGAGGTAATAGTGAAGCATCAGTTAGCTATTATCGTATTATGCTTCCTACAACTAAGCATGATTCTACTAACACAATACATTAGTAACTTTAACAGAATTGTAATTCCAGCCATAATCAATAATCTATGGGTTCGTTTAGCGATCCCCATTCTTGTACTAGTTTTTTATTTGAACTGGATAGGTGCCGAAACGGTTATTTGGTTGTTTTATTTGGTGTTTGTATTAGTAGTTTTAGGTAATCTTATTTACCTGAAAGTTCTTGGGCATTTAGATTTAAACATTAGAAACTCTTTATTAACTAAAGAACGACTAAAACGAATGTGGGATTATGCCTCATTTTCCATGTTTAGCAGCCTTGGAACTCAAGTTGCTCTTCGAATGGATATTGTCATGGTGGGAACTTTGATAGGGATTACGGAGGTAGGAGTTTATAGCTTAATGTTGTTTATATCAAACATTATTGAAATTCCATATAGGTCTATCAAAGGGATTTCTACTCCAATAATTTCGAAGAGTTGGGAGAATAATGATATGGAAGAGATCAAAAAGATTTATCGTAAAGCTTCTCAGAATCTGTTTTTCATAGGATCCTTTATCTTCCTTTTGATAATGGGCAGTTTGGTAGAGGTATTATCATTTACTGCACGTTTTGATACCTTGATAACAGGAGTAGGAGTGGTACTGTTTCTCGGGTTGGCAAAAATCGTAGATATGACATTGGGGGTTAATACTCAGATTCTAGCAATGTCTAAATATTACCGATTCAATTTATTCGCATTAATCACTCTAGCAGGGTTAAATATTTATTTTAATCTTCAATTTATTCCGTTGTATGGAATCACAGGTGCTGCTCTTGCAACGTTGTGTTCTATGTTAGTTTATAACATCGCTACAATGATCTTTTTGTATGTGACTTACAAAATGCATCCTTTTACAATTCAAACCTTGAAAATAGCATTATTGTTTGTTGTAGGATATATGGTATTACATTTTATGCCAGAGTTTACCTCACTTGAAGATCAATCTATAATTACTGCTTTAAAAGGAGGTGCGATTAAGTCCTCGGTTATTGTACTAATTTATGCTTTTGGACTGTTTGTAATTAATGCCAGTCCTGATATGAAACAAGCTTTATTTCAAATTCTGAGACGTATAAAAGAAAGAAGGATAAACTAATTACTAGCTTATCCTCCCTTAGATGTCTTTAAAAATATTCGTAATGCCAATTATTAGGCATCGGCTATTTCCGCCTCATTTTCAGATTGTCCTTTTACAATCTTCATGATTGATAAAATAACCATTGCAACAAGCCCTAACATCAATATAACGGATGAGATTAGTGAAACCATCTTCGTTGAATTAAACGTCTTAGGATTCATTTTTAGTTCTACTTTGTGATTTCCTGCAGGAACTTCCAATGCACGTAAAATATAGTTCGCTCTTACCAATTTGGCAGGTTTACCATCCACAAAAGCTTCCCATTCTGGATAATAAACTTCAGAGAGAACTAGAAGTCCATCAGAAGAGTTTGATGTGTTATAAGAAATTGAATTCATCTCATTTCCTATGTATTCAACTTTTGCATTTGGATCAACACTATAGTTCTTTTTCGAAACAGTAAACTTACTTGAATCGATGTAGGCGGTGTTTCTTAATCCTCCATTGCCTAGAGCATTAATCTCCTCATTAGGGTCTTTAACATATCTCACATTCTGTACAAACCACCCATGTCCATAAGCTTCTGGATTTTGTTGCACCTGATTAGCAGCAGGCCCTTGAATGATATACTTGGTATTCAGCATGTTAATCACCTCACGATTATTTCTTCCAATATGACGTTCTATCATATCCTGATAACGATTCATCTTAGCTGGATTGTACCCACCAATACTATTATGGAAGTAAGAAGTTTTAGAATCGTTAAATGGATTCTGATAGGTGTTGAAAACACGGTAATAACCTTTATCCTGTAGAATAGCACGGTCAGCCGGAGTTATGTTTTTATCATATGATTCTTCAATTGAAGCTTTTTCAAAGTTGTCGTTGTTCAAATACTGACGATCTACAACCCAAAGATCAATCATAATTAATAACGCCAACGCAACGAACGTAATCAGTTTGTTGGTCATGTTTTTGGTATACGCCCAAACTAAACCAGCTGCTAGTCCAATAAAAATTAGTGAACGGAACCAACTTGCATTTAAAAGTGATACGCGATCCTCTTCAACAACTGCAGCTAACCAACCTAGTTGTTTATCAAACGGAGTAGAGTAGTCCATGAACTTAGAACCAATAATAGCCAAAATCATAACGCCAATAGTGGAGCCAATTGAAATCAACACAGGTTTTACTAATTCATCTTTGTTCTCAGAACTCCATAATTTTTGTAATCCAAGTCCTGCGCCTACCACAAACAAGAGGTTGGTAAGGAATAAAGCCATTGAAACGGCTCTAAATTTGTCAAAACCTGGAACATTTTCGAACAGGAAGAAGTTAAACCATGCTAAGTTTCTACCCCAAGAGATCATCATAGCCAATAGAGCTCCTCCAATTACCCAAATTCTAGTTTTATTGTCAGAAAGAACCATTCCCAAGATAAACAAGAAGCAAACAATTGCACCAAAATATATCGGTCCTGAGGTAGGAGGTTGATTGCCATGATACATTGGTACTTGCTTAATATAACTTTTGGCCTGGCTGTTGGAAGCACCTTTTTCTTTTAAGGCCTCATACATATGAGAACTTTTATCTAAGGCCATTACAGTTTTGTTACCATAGTAGTTTGGAATTATAGCTGTAAAACACTCCCCAATTCCTTGACTCCAGTCAAAAGCATACTTATTTTTCTTACTTACCCAATTTTGACTTCGATCTTCAACCAAGATTTTGATATCACCAGCAGAGTTTATAAGTATTGAATCTCCAGGTTCTAAGATTATTTTTGGCTTAGAGATCGGGTGACCGTCAGCATCTTTTTTGCTATACCATTCACCCTCAGAATCTTTAGTTAATATTAAGGTAGTTCCGTTTGGAGTAGTATGTAACTTATCTCCAGAAGCCATTAGATCTTTTGGATCTTTGTATGGGTTACCATTCTTATCTCTTTTGGCTTCTTTGTTTAGTTCAGTATCGTTACGAGTTGAGTATTTGACGTACTCGTAAGAACTAGTTAAACGATTTAAATTGGCTGCTACGGCTAGACCTCCTGCAATAAGGAGTATTGCAGAATATTTAGCAAAATCCATGATTTTACCTTCCTTTATGGCGAAGGCAAACTGAACTCCCACATAAACTAATAATACGAAGAATAAATAGAATGGGATTTGGTAGTGACCAGTAGTGATCATCATTCCTGAGCCCAGTCCTGCTAATATAGCACCCCACCATATCTTCTTACGTTCATATATAAATATGACGCCAGCAAGCACGAGACAAGCCAAATACATTGCTTCTATTTTAGAAGTGTGTCCTGCTTGAAAACTAATAAAGAAGAAACTTCCAAATGTATATGCAAATGCACCAATCGCCGCAATATATTTGTTAACCCGAAGACTCAGCAGAAGAACATACATACAGAGTAATCCCACCAGAGATAGTTTTACAGGGTGATCAATTCCAAAAGGGTTTAGAATATTTCTGACAAAGTGTACATAATTATACTGGTTGTAATTAACGTCAATCATATAATTCGGCATTCCAGAAAACATGTTATTGATCCAGAAGGCCGTTTCTCCAGGGTTTTCCTTACGAAAATCCATTGATTCCTTAGCCATCCCACGATAACTCACAATATCTTCTTGCTTAATGGTTTCACCCTTCATGAAGTGATCACTGAAGTAAAATACAAGCACCAGATGAAACGAAAGAATGATAAGAATGTGAGGTAGGATATTTTTCTTAAAGTCGAATTTCATGATTTGAGTTTAATAAGTTGCTAAAAAGTGTAATTTTGCACCCGCACAAATTTGTAAAATTATGTTTGAAAATCTTAGTAATAAGTTAGAAAAAGCATTTCATACGCTGAAAGGGCACGGAAAGATTACGGAAATCAATGTTGCTCAGACAATTAAGGAAATAAGGAGGGCTCTGGTTGATGCGGATGTAAACTATAAAGTTGCTAAGTCCGTTACGGATAATATCAAAGAAGAAGCATTGGGACAGGACGTTATTGCGTCTTTAACTCCAGGGCAACTACTCACAAAAATTGTTTCTGACGAACTTACTCAATTGATGGGTGGAAGTGCAGAGGAAATAAATATAAAAGGAACACCTGCCACAATACTTATTTCAGGTCTTCAAGGTAGTGGTAAAACAACCTTCACAGGTAAATTGGCACATTTCCTTAAATCAAAAGGTCGTCAAGTATTGGTTGTTGCTTGTGATGTTTATCGTCCTGCTGCAATTACTCAGCTGAAAGTATTGGCTGAACAAGTGGGAGTGGATGTTTATACAGAAGAGGATAATAAGAACCCAGTTCAAATTGCTAAGAACGCCATTGAGTTTGCCAAGTCTAATAACAAGAATATTGTTATCATAGATACAGCTGGACGTTTAGCGGTTGATGAAGAAATGATGAAAGAGATCTCTAATATTAAAACAGAGATCGATCCTTCTGAAACTTTATTTGTAGTAGATTCTATGACAGGTCAAGATGCTGTTAACACAGCGAAGACTTTTAATGAAAGAATCGACTTCGATGGAGTAGTACTAACCAAACTGGATGGTGATGCACGAGGTGGAGCGGCACTTTCTATTAGGACAGTAGTTGAAAAGCCAATTAAATTTATCTCGACTGGAGAGAAAATAGATACGCTAGACGTATTCTATCCAGATCGTATGGCTCAACGTATCCTAGGAATGGGAGATGTTGTAAGTCTTGTAGAAAGAGCACAACAAGTTTTTGACGAAGAAGAGTCAAGAAAATTGAATAAGAAGATTCGTAAGAATCAGTTTGATTATGAAGATTTTCTATCTCAGATTCAACAAATCAAAAAAATGGGGAGCATGAAAGATTTGGTTGGAATGCTGCCAGGTATGGGGAAGGCGTTGAAAGATCAAGAGATCGATGAGGATGCATTCAGACCGATTGAGGCAATTATTCTTTCAATGACACCTTATGAGAGACAAAATCCAGATTCATTGAACAACAGTCGCAAGCAAAGACTGGCTAAAGGAAGTGGTACTGATATTAAGCAGGTAAATGGTTTAATAAAGCAATTCAAGGACATGCGTAAGATGATGAAGGTGATGAACAAAATGAGTAAGACGCGTGGAGGTATGGCTAATCTAAAAAATATGTTCGGAGGTTAATTTTAGACTTCAGAATGTTTGAATTTAATTTATTATAAAACGGAACTTTAGGTTCCGTTTTGTTTTATGACAAATCGCAAAAAACTATCGGTTCTAATTGGTTCGGTTTTGAAACCAGTTGATGATATTCGTCATTATCAGAAAATTGGAAAAGGAATTGTGCAAGGTGATTATCCTAGTCAAGTACATATTTATGGATATCCCTCCAACAAAATCTATAATGCTGAAAATGTCACTTTTTATCCTTCCAAACCTTTCAAAAGAATTAGCCTAGATAGAATTTGGTCTAAATGGTTATTTCTAAAGCTTTTACTTAAACTTAAACCTGATGTTACGATTGTTTGTACTCATGAACTTATCATTCCAGCGGTTATTGGACGTATATTAGGTGGTTCTAAGTTGATTTATGACGTTCAGGAGAATTATTTTTTGAATAATTGGTATGGGAATACCTTTCCTATAATAGTTGCTCAGCTACTTTCAATTGCTTTAAGAATCAAAGAGATCATTTGTACGCCATTTTTCAAACAATTTTGGCTAGCTGAAGCAGTATATGCAAAGCAACTGATCTTCTTACCCAAGAGTAAAATAAGAATTTACGAAAATAAGGTTTCTCAGGGACTTATTGATTACGTTCGAAATAAGGAGGTAAACAAGTCAGAAAATCAAAATGTGGTTAACCTTTTAATGTATGGTACCGTTGGTTCAGAATATGGCGTGAAACGACTTATAGAATTGGTGGGAGCCCTTAAGGAAGTAAAAGGGAAAACCATAAAGTTAAAAATTAAAGGTAGATGCACTCAGTTATCCTATTTGCGCGAATTGACCAAACTTGTCGAAAGTCATGAAAATATAGATATTCATGTAAGTGGCGACCCTATTACATTTTATGAATTGATTGATGAAGTTCTCATTTCTGATGTAATAGTAATGCCATATAAATTCACAAAGGCAACTGCTGGTCGAGTTCCTACCAAGATCTGGGAATCAATCATATGTGGTAAACCAATAATTATTCAACAGCACCCAGATTTGCAAGCGATTGTAGGAGAGAAGCAAGGCGTATTTTATACCGACTTTCATAAGCAACAATCTGGTAAGTTAGAGGACAGAATTTTGGAAAGTATTCTGTGGGAAGCTCCTTCTTTGGAAAATAGAGTTTATACTTCCGTATTTCCTTTCGATAAATTTGATAAAAACATGCAATCTTTAATTAAGTTTTAGTGTGGGTCTAAACTAATTAAAAATATTTGCATAAATTATTTTTTAGTTTAATCTAAAAATATATTTTTGCAGTATGAATTTTATTGGAAGGAGTGTATTTATGTTAGTCGCCATACTTTGGTGTTCATTATTGAGTGCACAGGATGCTTTCCTTATCAAGGGAAATATCAAATCGGAAGGCGAGCCCGTTTCTTTTGCTCATGTATATGTCAAGGAAACAAAAATGGGAGTTTCTGCCGATGCGTTTGGTTCATTCTCAATAGAAGTTGCAAATCCAGGTACTTATACCATAATGTTTTCAGCAGTCGGTTATAAGCTTAATAAGCAAATAGTCGAAGTAGGACCTAAAATCGATAATTCAAATCTGAAAATGGAGATGAACCGTTCAGAAGAAATGATCGATGAGGTGGTGGTTACTGGAACGATGAAAGAAACATTTCTGAAAGACAGTCCAATCAAGGTAGAAGTCCTTTCACCTCGTTTTTTAGAAAAATCTCCAGTTAATAATGTTGTAGAGGCTTTGCAGACCGTTAATGGAGTTCAAGAACAGGTTAATTGTGCTGTTTGTGGTACGAATGACATTCAGATTAACGGAATGGACGGGCCATACACTTTAGTGTTGATAGATGGGATGCCTATTGTTAGTGCATTAGCAAGTGTTTACGGCTTTAACGGTATTCCTAACAGTTTGATTGAAAGAATAGAGATTATTAAAGGACCAGCATCTTCGTTATATGGATCTGAGGCAGTTGGTGGAGTGATAAATATAATTACAAAGGATCCTGATCACGTTTCGAATCTATTCTTTAATACATTTTTAAGTTCACATCAAGAATTTAATCTAGATGTTGGGACATCAGTCAAATTAGGTAAAAAAGTGACAGGTCTTATAAGTTCCAATTACTATCAAAACCAACTTAGAATAGATGATAATGGAGATAATTTTACAGATATTCCATTGAATCGAAGACTTTCGGTATTTAGTAAAATTAGGTTTCAAAGAGCAAAACAACGTAAATCAAGTTTGGCTTTACGTTTTTATACTGAAGATAGGTTTGGAGGTGAACTTCAATGGCAACCTTCTAATTTAGGAGGAACGGAGGTTTATGGTGAAAACATAAAAACAAATAGAGCAGAGGTATTAGGAACTTATCAGTTACCTCTTAAGGAAAATATTCGAATAGATTATTCGGCTAATTACCACGACCAATTTAGTTATTATGGTGATACACACTATGATGCGGAACAAGCAATAGGTTTTGCTAATTTTATATGGGACAAAGCAAAGGAGAAGCATAACTGGCTGTTAGGAGGGACATTAAGGCATCAATACTATGATGATAATTCCGTAGCAACGCCATCGGCAGAACATCGATTTATACCAGGTTTGTTTGTACAGGATGAATATAAGTTTTCTAAAACTCAAAGTTTATTGCTAGGAGGGAGAGTAGATCATCACAGAAATTATGGTTTAGTACCAGCACCGAGAGTAGCTTATAAAGTAAAGCCAGGAGAATGGACAACCGTTAGATTAAACGCTGGCAGAGGTTTTAGATTAGTAAACCTTTTTACAGAAGATCATGCTGCATTAACAGGAGCACGAAATGTAATGATCAGTAATGAATTAAAACCAGAACAGTCATATAACGCAAACTTGAATCTTAATCATGTATACGTGCTTGGGAATTCAATGGGAACTTTTGATATGGATTTGTTTTACACCTATTTTACCAATAAAATTATCCCAGATTATGATACAGATCCCAACTTGATTATCTATGATAACTTAGAAGGAAATGCCGTAGTAAGAGGAATGTCAGCTTCGATAGATCAAAATGTTGGAAACAACTTAAAATTAAAAGTAGGAGCTACTTATCAAGATGTTTACGAGTATGTACAGATGGAAAACGGGGCATTAGACCGCACCTATCAGTTGTTTGTCCCAAAGTTAAGTTTGACGTTCGCAAATTCCTATACTTGGAAGAAACGTAACGTTACTTTTGATTGGATTGGTAGAGTCGTTGGTCCACAGCAGCTTCCTGAATTCGATGAGCCATTCCGAAGACCTACAACCTCACCATGGTTTACTATTCAGAATTTTCAGATTACCAAAAAGTTTGAAAACAAAGGTTTGCAAATTTATGGAGCGGTACGTAATATCTTTAACTATACTCAACCTTCTCCCTTAATTGCACCAGAAGCTCCATTTGGAGATGCTTTTGATACATCTTATGCGTATGGACCGTTGCAAACCCGAAGATTTGTCATTGGCATTCGATACTCTTCAAAGCATGCTCATCACGAGCACTAAAAGATAAAGAGTTTCTCAACTATATTTTCAGGCAGAAAATAGTTCAATTGTGTTTTAGTAATCTTACAAATCAATTAAGTTTGCGCAGGTTTTATTGGAGCCATTTTTATACAGTTAAATAATTTATCATGAGCAATCTTAAGGAATTGATTAATGCCGCCTGGGACAACAGGGAGTTACTAAAAAACAAAGATACAGAACAAGCTATTCGAGAAGTAATAGAACAACTGGATCTTGGTACATTAAGAGTAGCGGAACCTAATGGTGCTGAATGGACAGTAAACGAATGGGTAAAGAAAGCGGTAGTTATGTATTTTCCATTGCAAAAAATGCAGACCATCGAAGTTGGACCTTTCGAATTTCATGATAAAATGGCCTTAAAAACTGGCTATGCGGAAAAAGGAGTACGTGTTGTACCACATGCGATTGCAAGATACGGTGCTTATGTTTCCAAAGGTGTTATAATGATGCCTTCTTATGTTAATATAGGAGCGTATGTAGATGCTGGTACTATGGTTGATACTTGGGCAACTGTTGGTAGCTGTGCTCAAATTGGTAAGAATGTTCACCTTAGTGGTGGAGTAGGGATAGGTGGTGTATTGGAGCCACTTCAAGCGAGTCCAGTAATTGTTGAAGATGGTGCATTTATTGGTTCAAGATGTATAGTTGTAGAAGGAGTGCGTGTTGGTAAAGAAGCGGTACTTGGAGCAAATGTAGTATTAACCAAATCTTCCAAGATTATTGATGTTACAGGAGATGAACCAGTAGAACATAGGGGATATGTTCCAGAACGTAGTGTTGTAATTCCAGGCTCTTATACGAAAGAATTTAACGCAGGGAATTTCCAGGTTCCTTGTGCTTTAATAATTGGTAAAAGAAAAGCCAGTACAGATCTTAAAACTTCTTTGAACGAGGCGTTACGAGAAAATAATGTAGCAGTGTAAATTGTATTATTTCAATATTTACTTATAGTCATTAAATTTACTGTTTTTAATTTTAACGTATTTTTGTTAAATATTTTGAGTAGGTCCATATTTTGTTTATTGAGTTAAATATTTGATTTAGGTGTTTAATAATGGTTTTATAGCTTTTTATTTAGTTAGGTCCATACTCTTTTTATGAGTCTAAATTTAAAATGAGCGGTAACCTTTTAGGGGTGTAGGCGTATATATAGTTGTAACTTTTAAAGATGTTATGGCTAGACTACTACAATATTCATTATTATTACTGCTATTGACAAGCTGGGGAGCGTCTGCGCAGTCAATCAGATCTGTGCAGCACGGTAATTGGGAGAACACCGGTACTTGGCACATAAATTCACTTCCTATAGATGGAGATTCTATTATTATAAGAATGGAGGACACGGTACTTATTACTAACCCAAGTCTTACATTTAATATTCCTATGCACGTTGTTATTTATGGGGGGCTCGAGTTCGATGATGGAAAACTAAATCTTGCAGCGGGATCAACTATTACTATAGAGTCTACAGGTGTAGTTTTTGGAAATGGCAAGGGGAACAATGACAAAATTAGAATAGGTAGTGACGGTCTTTGGACGACAAAAGATGGACCAATTTATGGATCTCTTGTATGGGGGCAAGCACCTCTTTCAGCCACATCATTAGATTTTGAAGTTAAAGCTATAGATTCAGAATATGTGAAGTTGATCATTGAGGGGAAAATTTCGAGTAAAATTCACAGTGTGGATGTAGAAAAAAGTTTGGATGGAGTACAATATGAAACTTTGAAGTCTATTAGCGTAGAAGAATTTGAAGCGAATGGAAATAGTGCTGAGCTTGAAGATTTTTATGCAGTGGATGGGAATAATTACTATCGCTTAACATTTACAGATGTTGATAATGCTAAAGTGGGACAGGTAGTTAAAATGCTTAACTTCAGTGCAAATCAAAGAGACTTTAAAGTCTTTCCAAACCCTGCTAATGGACACTCGGATATCCAACTTACGTCCAACTTGAATGAGGATTATAGAGTAGTGGTTTTAGACAGTAGAGGAAGTATTGTTTCTGATCAGAATTTAGAATCAGGAAGTGTGTTGAATAAAACAATAGTTAATAGAAACGAGTTGTTAAAAGGAGTTTACATGGTGAAATGTATTCATTCTGAAGGCTCAATAACGCAAAGACTTATAGTGAAGTAGATGGTGTTGAAAGATTTTATAAGTCGAATTTAAAGATGGATTAGTTTAGTTTAGTGATAGTTGTGTCCGGAATTTCGTCAATGGTTGTTTTTCATATAGTTTAGTTTAGGTGATTAATAACTAGTCTTCAGGGTAAGGTAGAAAAACGAAATTGGTGAATTCCGGGTCCACAACGAATAAACAACAAAATTCGTCAGGATTTTTATAAGTCTGAACAAACTCTTCCGGTTTAGTAATCAGTTCTCTTTGAATAAATTCCATATCTAACGAAGCGTAAATATTCCATTCAATTTCGGCATCTTGTTTAGAAATTAACAATTGACCAATTGGCTGCTCCGCTTTACAAAAAACAAAGATTGGATAATCAGAAAACCCTTTTGATCTAATCTGATAGTTCGCCTCCTTAAGTTTTTCACTTACCTTTACAAAGTCAGAGGTTATAGTGCCCAAAAATTTTCCGTTAGCATTTAGTTCTGCTGAATTTTCCATTGTACGCGTTCATCTTATTCGGCCGCAAAGATAATAGTTCTACGTTTTTCAAAATAAAGATTCTCAGTTTAGTTTGATAATAGAGGTTGCATTGGAAAGCAATAGTAAAAGTAAAAGTTTAACACATCCAAGGAGACAAAACACTCTTAGGATCAAGCGGAAAGCTTGGGGAAACAACATTTAAGTCCTTTTTTGTTTATTAGAGTTGAAATATGAAAAATCCTAAACTGTAAATCTGAAAAGCTCATTCTAATGAATATTAGGGTCGTTTTCAGATTTCAATTTTCTTATTTGTAATTAATTTATGAAAGAAAT